>CAYGQP010000019.1:11195-12047 GCA_964352115.1 uncultured Micavibrio sp.
TTCAAAAGGCTGGCCGATCAAAATATGGTCATGAGCATGATATTCGCGCCATCATCGACCGCAAAAATGGTGAGATCGAGCTTAAACGTTTCCGTGAAGTCCTCGATGATGATGCTGAAATTGAAAACGAGGTCGCTCAACTTACGATAACAGAAGCCAGGAAAATTAAAGAAGATGCAGCCGTTGGCGAGTTCCTCATTGATGAGCTCCCTCCCCTGGATTTTGGCCGCATTGCCTCAACAACCGCAAAGCAGGTTATCTTACAAAAAATTCGTGAAGCCGAACGCGCCCGTCAATATATCGAATTTAAGGACCGCGTTGGCGAAGTCATCAACGGCGTTGTTAAACGTGTTGAATACGGCAATGTCACTGTGGATGTACAAGGTCGCGCAGAAGCCATCCTTCGCCGCGACGAAGCTCTACCGCGTGAACACTTCAAAAACGGCGACCGTGTGCGCGCAATCATATATGAAGTACGTGAAGAAATGCGCGGACCTCAGATTTTCCTCTCCAGAAGCCACCCGGAATTCATGGCCAAACTTTTTGCTCAGGAAGTGCCTGAAATTTATGACGGCATTATCGAAGTTAAATCCGTTGCCCGTGACCCAGGAAGCCGCGCCAAAATCGCCGTTATATCAAAGGACAGCTCAATCGATCCTGTCGGTGCCTGTGTTGGTATGCGTGGATCACGAGTTCAGGCCGTTGTAAACGAGCTCGGCGGTGAGAAAATTGATATTATTCCATGGTCCGAAGACATTGCATCATTTGTTGTAAATGGTCTTCAGCCAGCCGCTGTTGTAAAGGTGGTGCTGGACGAAGATCAAAAGCGTATGGATGTTGTTGTTCCTGATG
>CAYGQP010000020.1:0-11976 GCA_964352115.1 uncultured Micavibrio sp.
CACCCGTTTGATGCGCCGGACATACACGCACGTACGGGCAACCACGATTGCCGTCACATCGAAGCCAAGTTCGAACATTTTACGCTTCATAATCTTTATATCCCGGCGGGTGGTTATGAGGCCGACGTGAAGCATGAAAAATTCAAACACAAGCTGGATTTCGTTGATGAGCTGACGAACTGGTTTAAAACCCGCCACACGCCAGATGAGCCCGTGATCGCCGTTGGTGATTTTAATATCGCGCCGATGGAAAACGATGTCTGGTCTCACAAACAACTTCTGAAGGAAGTGTCGCATACCCCCGCGGAGACGGACCGTCTCAAGGCCATGCAGAATTCATTAAACTGGACCGATGTCTCGCGGCATTTCATCCCGGAAAATGAAAAGGCGTTTACGTGGTGGTCTTACCGAAATCGTGATTGGAAAAAATCGAACCGTGGCCGCCGCCTTGATCATATCTGGGTGACAGAACCGCTTAAAGCCTCTCTGAAATCCCAGGATATTATGACCGATGCGCGGGATTGGGAAAAGCCATCCGACCACGTGCCGGTCATGGCGGATCTAAAAATCGCCGCTTAGCGTGAGGCCCTAATTGCCAACTTGATCTTGATCTGACCTTACCTGTCCAGCGGCAAAAATGCGCATCGTGCTCTGTTCAAAATCACCTTGGTCTTTTTGTTCTTGCGCTAAAATGATGTAGCCATTAATTGCTCCTGAAGTATTCGCAAGCGCATATGATTGCTGAGCGGTCTTACCGTTCCATGGCCCAAGGCGCTGAATGACGCGCGCGATGCGTGCTTGTTGCAACAGCGCACCTTCATTGGGGCCGGCGGTAATCAAGCTTTCGTTATCGTCCTGATATCCAATCAACCATATCATCAGAGGCTTTTTGGTCTCCACTTCCGGCAATGTGATTTGAAGCGCGCCATCCTTGAGGCCTAGGTCTATGGGTTTGATGTCGCTATGTACCTTACTCATTTTGACCATTGCGCTCAAAATGTTCGGGCGCGGGGTCGTGGATGTGAATGTCCCGTTCAATATCACCTGCGGGATCGCGCTTGTTGTCGAAATATTCGCCGCAACATAATCGTCTAAACGCCGATCACAGATTTTTTGGCTAAACGGGTCTTTCCAGCCTATCTGATCAAACAGAGTGACCGGACAACTGAAGGCGACGATCTCGCTTGCGTGCTCCTGCACAAGATCATTGAAAGCAGCCTCCGCTGGCGCTACGTCACCGCAGCCTTGACTGGTGAAGAGCTCTATGACAGTGACATGCTCATTGGCCTGAGCTTTGGTGATCATCGGCCAGAAAATGCATAGCGCAAAACATAAAATTAAAAATCGCATTATCTTTATCTTACCATTTCTTGCCTTTTGATGAAAAATAGAGCTATATAAGCGCCCATGACACTGAATAAACACAGCATAGAAGAAACCCAGATCAAAGACCAGCCTACCATTGGCATGGTATCTCTTGGTTGCCCAAAGGCCTTGGTGGACTCCGAGCGTATTATGACGTCTTTGCGAAGCGATGGTTATCAATTCACTGATGGCCACGAGGGCGCAGATCTTGTGATCGTCAATACGTGTGGGTTTTTGGATAGCGCGAAGGAAGAAAGCCTGTTCGCCATCGGCGAAGCGATGAATGAAAACGGCCGTGTGATTGTGACAGGCTGCATGGGCGCAGAGCCTGAAGAAATAGAAGCCGCACATCCAAACGTGCTGGCGATTACGGGCCCGCAGCAATATGAGAGTGTTGTGAATGCCGTACGCAAGGCGCAGCCCATTGAACATAATCCGTATGTTGATCTGATGCCCGCAAAGAACGATGTCGGGGTCAAATTAACGCCGCGTCATTATTCGTATTTGAAAATCTCCGAGGGATGTAATAACCGCTGCAGCTTTTGTATTATCCCTGCCTTGCGCGGGGATCTGGTCAGCCGTCCGATACACCGCGTGCTCAACGAAGCCGAAAAGCTCGCTGAGGCAGGCGTCAAGGAGTTGCTGGTCATTTCCCAGGATACAAGTGCGTACGGCATTGATCTTAAGTACGTAGAAAGCCCATGGAAGGGCGCGCGCGTCCCGGCCAAGTTTTATAATCTGTGTGAGGAGCTCGGCAAGCTTGGCATATGGGTACGCCTTCACTATGTCTATCCCTACCCGCATGTGGACAGCGTGATTCCGTTGATGGCTGAACGCAAAATTTTGCCCTATCTCGATATTCCGTTTCAACACGCCAGCCACAATGTGCTCAAGGCTATGCGGCGTCCGGCCCATCAGGAAAAAACCCTCGCAAAGCTCAAAAAATGGCGGGAAATTTGCCCGGATATCACCATCCGCTCAACCTTTATTGTCGGTTTCCCTGGCGAGACGGAGGAAGACTTTGAAATCCTTCTTGATTGGTTGGAGGAGGCGCAAATTGATCGTGCCGGTGCCTTCAAGTACGAAGCCGTAGCAGGCGCGAAAGCCAATGATATCGAAGGCCATGTGCCCGAAGAAATTAAAGACATCCGCTGGCAGCGCTTCATGGAAAAGCAGCAAGACATTAGCCGCGAAAAAACAGCCAAAAAAGTTGGCTTAACACTTGATTGTATTATTGATGATGTTGGTGAACCCGATGAGGATGGCTCGGTGGGCGCAGACGCACGCTCTATGGCGGATGCGCCGGATATAGATGGCACGGTTTACTTGCGTGATACGCAGGGCTTGAGCGTGGGTGATATCATTAAGGTCAAAATAGAAGAGGCCGAGGATTACGATCTCTTCGGCGTTCCTGTCTAAGCAGAAGTAAACTACTACGAACCTGGCGCAGGGGCAGCGGGAGCAGCGCGTCTTTGTATATCAGCATCCCAGATCAAAAACGCCGAATCGTATTTATCTTTGAGATCGATCAGCCTTTCTAAATCATTTCCAACAGCTCTTTCTAATACTGTGTGAACATCAAACGGGTTTGTTGTATTGGCCGTCCCTGCAGGAAGTTCAATACCTGCTAGTCTGGCAATAAGCCTTGGCGTGGCCTCGCCATTAGGGCCAAATTCTCCGTTTACAGTTTCGTATGGTGATGCATCTGCATCTTTACCATTTTTCGCATTCCACAGCCCCAGAGCGCCATGTTTTCCGGGCCTGCTTCCCTGATATATTCTTCTCAAATATTCAACATCTTGATCAGGAAGTTGCGTCAGAATCTGATGTAAATCAAACGGAGAAATACTCTCCTTAGCGGGAACCCAGGGGAAACGCTTTCCATCCTCTAAAACAATAGCCGCAATGAAGCCGACGGTTGCTTCACCATCTTCTCCCATAAGCTGTAAATATATGCCCTTTCTTGGCCCACCCGCAGGAAACGGGGCCGCGGCATCGTTTTTCAAGCCGTCGGTATAGGTTCTGCCAACAATACGATAGGGCGAGCGTGAATTGCGCACGTCATCCCAATCATCGGCCATATTCAAAATGGCTTGATCAACTTCACTGCGATTGTCCGTGTGAATGTGCCATTTGATGTGTGTTTTTAATTTTTCGATGTCTACCGGCGCTGTGCTATTGGGGTCCATGCCTTCATAAATACCTTGCATAACGCCACATTGATAACTGTCGAATTTACGGGCGAATTGTGCCGTGAGTTGACCTCTCTCCCCTAAAAGGTCGTAATCAACATAAACAAATGTGCCGTTGATATTTGCGGCCTGATTACGGCCAATAACTGTCGTCTCATCAGCGCCGATATGATTGATCTGTAATTGATCATTTGCAACGGACCCTGCCTGCGCATTGAAATTGGGTGTGGTGAGTGCAACTAACCCTGCTGCTACTAATCCGTTTGCTCTGGCTAATCTCATTTTTATCTTGTCCTTTCAATAACGTTTGACATTCACTGAATGTTATAATATAACACCAAAAAATTTGATAGTGTTATATTATAACATAACGTATGTAGTCAAGTGGTTTTATGGGATTAGCGAGTTTTTCATTAGGTGCGATATTTAGCGCGGCAGCGATCGAAGGGTCGATGCACATACTCGTGCATTATTTTCAACCCATCGCGAACTTTATGACGCATGTTGCCGCTTTCGTTATGCCAGGCCTTGACCTCGCATGGGCCTTTATTTTCCCTATGCTGGAATTTGTAGGCATCAGTGATTTGTTCACCCAGGCAGCTGGTGCGATGACAAATCTGAATTTGAGTCCGGTGGGCGTTGATGTGCCGACTCTAGATTTCTAATGATCTGTGCCTTTTCCGGCTTGATTACCAAATTAAATCAGGGCATATCTCAGTTATGAAATTTTACGTACAGCTTTTACTGATTTTCGCTTTGGTGAGTGCCACAGTCTCGCCGGCCTGTCAGTTTATATCGGGCCAGAGCTTGATGGAGCTTTGTGGAACATTTGAGAATAAGCAAGCGTCCGTTGACCCTGCGCTGATCGATTTTTTCGCCAGCAAAGATAGTGACGAAGAGCCGCAAGAAAAGCCGCAAATTGCTTTGACGGATTGCGCGTTTTGTTTCTCATATACGCATCTTCATAAGAATTTAACATCCGACAACGCTGCCCTACCGACTTTTTACTACCTGAAATTAAATATGGAGTGGGGCGATCATGCTCTACTCATTTCAAAAGCGCTTGAGGTCCCTTATCCTCGAGGCCCCCCATCAACCCTTGTTTAAAAACTCTACTCAAAAAAACATTTAAACAAGGACTACAAACAATGAAAAACATACTTCTTTCGAGCGCTCTTATGGGCGTTTTAATCGCACCTGCATATGCTCAAAACCATGATGACCATCATAATCATGACCATCACAACTCCCCGCCAATGGGCTTTAGCGTTTCTGGCAGTCATGAGGCCCATGATCACTCTGCGCGTTTTTCGCCCATCAGCGTGATGGGGGATCACCTCCATGAAAAAGGTGACTGGATGGTCTCGTACCGTTTCATGCGCATGGAGATGGAGGGGAACCGCGACGGCACCAACAGCCTCAGCCCGCAAGAGATCTCAGGCGTGTTCACAAACCCAACGGGCGTTGGTCCAGCAACCTTGCGGATTGTCCCAACGGAAATGACCATGGACATGCACATGGTCAGCGCAATGTATGGCCTTAATGATGATGTCACACTGATGGTGATGGGCAGCTATATCGACAAGGATATGGATCACGTGACCTTTGCCGGAATGAATGCTGCGAACCAGATTGGTGGCTTTACCACAACCAGCAAGGGATTTGGCGACACGAAACTGGCGGCATTAATTAATGGTTATCAAAATGGACAGCATCAGGTTGTGCTCAAGGCTGGCATAAGTCTGCCAACGGGCTCAATTGACGAAGAAGATGAAATCTTTGACCCTACGGGTGCAACCGTGCGCGTGCGTTTGCCATATGCCATGCAAATCGGCAGCGGCACCTATGATTTTGAACCGGCCTTGACCTACACGGGTCATCAGGGCCGATTCGGATGGGGCGCGCAATACATGGGTCAGATTCGCCTCGATACGAATGATGAGGATTATTCTCTTGGTGATAAACACATGATCAGCGCCTGGGGAGGGTACAAATGGGCTGATTGGCTTCTGACAACCGCGCGTGTAACTGGGGAGACAGAGGAAAAGATCGACGGCCGTGATTCAATGATCGGTGGCCCGGTCCAAACGGCTGACCCGGACAATTATGGTGGCCAACGCGTTGAGGTTGGTCTTGGCTTCACACTGATTAGTGATTCCACAGGTCTTGAGGGTCATAATTTTGGCGGGGAATTCATTATTCCGATCCATCAGGATTTGAACGGCCCGCAGCTTGAACGCGATTATGCTTTCACGCTTGGCTATCAGTATAACTTCTAACGAAGCTTAAAAATCGGTGCAGCGACCATTTTGTTCCCAGTCACCATATCGCGTAGGTTCAGGGCCCTTATAGCCCTGGACCTCCTTTTCCTTGGTGTTGACCTTTTCCAGGTCTTCACCGGAAGGCGCTTTACCCTCGCGCATGCCGGGGGTTTCGCCGGGTTCACGATAATTACGCGGTTTCAACGGTGAATTCTTTTCTTTATTTGGGTTTTTTTGTGTCATATACCCTATATAATACGTGAAACAACAAAAGATAGATGCATTTTTATGGAGATTTTGAAGCCATATCGTCACCGCATTGATGAATTGGACCGTCAAATTATTGATCTGCTGCGAAAACGCTATGACGTGATCGAAGAGGTCGCACATTTAAAAGCGGCTGAGAATATAGAAGCCGTCCTTCAGGACCGCGTAGACGAGGTGCGGGAAAATGCCGCGCGCATGGGCGCCAAAAAGGGGCTGGACGAAGACTTCATTCGCCAGCTTTATGCACAGCTGATTGAGCACTCATGTAATCTTGAAGAAGAGATGAAGCAGCAAATTTATGCTGATCAGAAAGAGGCCTCATGACTGAGTCAAACCAACATGACCTTTATGCGGATCACGGCACAGGCGAGGAACCCGAAGCGATTGAGATGATGGCGGCGCGGTATGCTGCGCTGGACCTTCTGCATATGGTGTTAAGCCAAAAGCGACCGCTGGATGAGGCTTTGGATAGTCATGAAGGGTTTAAATCTCTGCCTGGCCGCGACAAGGCCTTTTGCCGCATGCTGGTGTCCACCTGTTTGCGCCGTTTAGGACAGGTCGATGATATTATTCGCCGCGCCGAAGAACGCCCCGGCACACAACGTAATTTAGTGATCCAGGATATTCTCAGGCTGGGCGTGACTCAGATCTGCTTTATGGATGTGCCTGACCATGCGGCTGTCGATACATCTGTACGTTTAGCCGACGCGGCGGAGCTGGATAAACAAAAAGGATTCGTAAACGGCGTTCTGCGAACAGTGACTCGCAAATCCAATGAATGGCTGGATAAACAGGATGGAACGCGCCTCAATACGCCTGACTGGCTGCTTAAAACATGGATTGAGGATTACGATCTGAAACCCGCAGCGACAATTGCCAAGGCAAACCTAACCGAAGCACCTCTAGATATTTCAATCAAGGACCGTGAGGAAAAGAAATATTGGCTAAAAACCCTCGACGCTAAAGAAATCGGCAGCGAGACACTACGCAGACCATCTGGCGGTGCGGTGCGCGATCTTCCCGGATTCGATGACGGCATGTGGTGGGTGCAGGATGCTTCGGCCGCTCTACCGGTTTCACTCTTTGGAGATATCGAAGGCAAAACCGTTGTCGATCTTTGCTCAGCACCGGGTGGAAAAACCATGCAATTGGCTGCACGCGGCGCAAAGGTGATCGCAGTTGATCGTTCGGCCGCCCGTCTTCAAAGACTGAAAGAAAACATCAAACGCATTCGTCTTGAGGACAAGGTCAAGGTCGAGCCTTCCGATGCTGCGCACTGGAAACCGCGGGAGGCGCCGCATTATATTCTCCTGGATGCGCCGTGCAGCGCAACGGGAACGGTGCGTCGTCACCCTGATATCCTGCACCTCAAAACACCGCGCGATGTTGAACGCTTGGTTGGGGTGCAAATCCGTATTCTGGAGAACGCCTTTAACATCCTCGCACCGGGTGGTACTTTGATATATTGTACCTGTTCGCTGCAAAAGGCAGAGGGCGAGTATCAAATTCAATACCTCCTTGATCGTCAACCTAAGGCGATGAAGAAGGTCATCAAGCCCGAAGAGGTCGGCGGATGGAAAGAAGCCCTGACGGATGAGGGCGATCTGAGAATTCTGCCCTTCCACCGCGAAGCCAAGGGCGGCATGGACGGGTTCTTTATCAGCCGGATTACCAAGGCGGAATAATAGCGCAATAAAGAAATATAAAGATGCAGGTTGTTGTCAGAGTCCTGCTTTGCTAAAACGATCCGTCTTTTAAAATAAGATCACCAAAATCGTTAAAATATATATGAAAGCGCCTTTCTATGCTCCGCATTGTCAATAAATTCCGTATCACGCAAAACCCTCGCGCAGATATTCTTTCAGGCATTACGGTGGCTTTGGCCCTTGTTCCTGAGGCCGTGGCCTTCGCCTTTGTGGCTGGGGTTGCTCCGCTTGTCGGGCTATATGCTGCCTTCATTGTAGGTATAATCACGGCCATATTCGGTGGCCGGCCGGGCATGATTTCCGGGGCCACAGGTGCATTAGCCGTTGTAATGGTGGCTCTGGTGGCGCAGCACGGTGTGGAATATTTATTCGCGACGGTTGTTTTGATGGGGATCATGCAAATTCTGGCCGGTGTTTTTCATCTGGGAAAATTTATCAGGCTTGTTCCGCATCCGGTAATGCTGGGATTCGTGAACGGTCTGGCGATTGTGATTTTCCTCGCACAGCTTGGGCAGTTCAAGGCACAAGAGGCCGCCCATGAGGTCACACAGCACGCCGGGGAGGCCTCGCATAGCGCGTTGAGCGTTCTGTTTAATGGCGGCTGGATGCAGGGCACAGAAATGTACCTTATGCTCGGCCTGACCGCATTGACGATGGCGATTATCTGGTTGATGCCAAAAATCACCAAAGTCATCCCCTCTGCGCTGGCTGCCATTCTCGTCGTGAGTGGTTTGGTGATCTTTTTAAACCTTGATACGCGCACCGTCGGCGACATGGCCACGATTACCGGCGGTCTGCCATCATTCCATATCCCGCAGGTGCCTCTGACGTTTGAAACGCTTCAGATTATTTTCCCTTATGCCCTTATTCTCGCGGCGATTGGCCTGATTGAAAGCTTGCTGACGTTGACTCTTATTGATGAAATGACTGAAACGCGCGGTCTGGCCTCACGTGAATGTAAGGGTCAGGGGCTGGCCAACCTCACTTGTGGATTCTTTGGCGCAATGGGCGGCTGTGCCATGATTGGACAATCCATGATCAACATTAATGCTGGAGGGCGCGGCCGTTTATCAGGCATTACGGCGGCGCTGACCTTATTGGTCTTTATCCTGTTCACGGGAACCTATATCGAAATGATCCCGCTCGCTGCCCTGACGGGCGTGATGATGATGGTCGTTATTGCCACATTCGCTTGGGGCTCTATTCGTATTTTGGGTAAAATCCCGAAGCAAGATGCTCTCGTGATCGTGCTTGTAACGGGTGTAACAGTTGTGTCTGATCTGGCCGTGGCTGTTGTGATTGGTGTAATCGTGTCTGCGCTTGTTTTTGCATGGAAATCCACGCGTCATATCTACTGCCAGACAGTGATCAGCGAAGATGGCGCAAAGATCTATAACCTAAGCGGCGCATTATTCTTTGGCTCCATCTCATCGTTCAATGATTTATTTAAACCCAAGGAAGACCCGGATGAGGTGATTATCGATTTCCGTGACGCCCGCGTTTGGGACCATTCGGCGTTAGAAGCGATTGATGCGCTCGCAACAAAGTACGAAAATCAGGGCAAGAAACTTCATCTTGTTCACCTCAGTGAAGACTGCACATTGTTGCTGGACAAGGCTGCAGGCATGGTTGAGGTGGATTCGGTCGAGGACCCACATTACCGTGTTGTTGTTGATTATGAACGCCGCGTAAAGGCTGTTTAAGCGTTTCAAGCCTCTGTGGAAAAAATTTTGACGAAAGCTTTTCTTCTAATTCCTTCAAAAATCTGCTAAAAATAGTTATAGTATCGATAATAATTTCTGTTATTCACAGAACTGCCCACAACCATTAAGATTTTTGATCATGCCACAGCTCGCTACACGCATTGCGCCGTCTATTTTATCCGCCGATTTCTCTAAGCTTGGGGAGGAGGTCCGTGCCATCGACGAAGCCGGTGCCGATTACATTCATATTGACGTCATGGACGGCCATTTTGTGCCGAATTTAACCTTTGGCGCGCCGGTGATAAAATCCATTCGCCCCCATTCAAAAAAGATTTTTGATGTTCATCTTATGATTGCGCCTGTTGATCCGTTGATTGAGGATTTCGTCAAGGCCGGTGCGGATATCATCACCGCTCATGTTGAAGCCGGACCACATTTGCATCGAACACTTCAGAATATCAAATCGCACGGCGTAAAGGCCGGCGTATCGCTGAACCCTGCGACACCGATTGAGAGCATCAAACATGTCATCGACGACGTGGATCTGATCCTGCTCATGACCGTGAACCCCGGTTTCGGCGGTCAGAGCTTTATTCCCATCCTCGACAAGATCGCTGCGGCGCGGGCTATGATTGATGCATCTGGCCGCACGATAGACCTTCAGGTTGATGGCGGTGTGAACCCCGAAACGGCGAAACAATGCGTGAAGGCCGGCGCGGATGTGCTCGTGGCTGGTACGGCTGTGTTCAAAGATGGTCCGGATAAATACGCTGATCATATTAAAGCGCTCAGAGTGTAAATGAGAGCGTAAAAGGAAGAGATTAAGAATGCCATTTTCTGTGTTCAGAAAACTTCGTGAAACCGCCAGGGAATGGGCGTTATCGACGCCGTTATATAACTGGACCCTGAGCGGCAATGCGCCTGATCGTCTTATTGTTAAACCGGTTGATCCTTGGCCGGGTAACGCCGAGCATGGCCGGTGGATTTGCGATGAGGGCTACCCCAGTCAACATTATCATCGTTTTTCATGGCTGCGCGATTTACGAGCCATGGGCGGCGATGCAGCGCGCAGACAAGCCCGGAATATGATGCGCGAATGGATGGCGGAACATTCACGTTGGGAATGCGACGTGTGGCGTGCCGATGTCACGGGCGATCGGTTGTCAATGTGGATATCACATCAGGAATTTTTCGGCGATGAATGTTACGGTGAATGTGTCGATAACGAATTTCAGGACAATTTTTATGCCTCACTGATCATGCAGGCCAGGCATCTCGCGCAGGCTCTCCCTGGCCAGCTCTATGGGCTTAAAGCGTTGCAGGCGATAAAGGGCCTTTTATATGCGGGCTTGGCGCTAGAGGGACGCGAGATATGGGTTGAGCATTCATTGTCCTTATTTCAAAAAGAACTGGATGAGCAAATTTTAAGCGATGGTGGCCACGTATCACGCTCCCCTCAGAATCTGCTTCAAGCCTTACAAATTACATTGGATATCCGCATGGCGCTCGCGGCGGCTGGATATCCGCTGCCTGAAAAAATTCAATATGCCATAGATCGCATGACCCCCGCGCTGCGGTTTTTTCGTCAAAATGATAAACACTTCACGGTGTTTAACGGCGCGCAGGAAGGCGATGAGTCGCTCATTGATTGCGTGTTGGCGCAGGCGGGTATTCGTGCTAAGCCACTCAAAAGCCTCTCAATTAGCGGATACGAACGGGCAACGGTTGGGCGCACAACACTGTTTTTCGATTGCGGAAAGGTCCCCAACTGGCCGCATGATAAGGCCGCGCATGCCGCGCCGCTGGCATTTGAGATGAGCTATTTAAAATCAAGAATTCTTGTTTCTTGTGGCGCGCATCCGTTTGATGAAAATTGGCAGGAAGCCCTTCGCGCAACGGCGGCGCATAATACATTAACGCTGGAAAATCGTAACGCTTGTGAAATTAAAAAGGAGAGACATTTCTCTCGTAAGGTTAAAAACGTGAGCGCGTTAAGAGAAGACAGCAAGGACTCTGTTTTGCTCGAAGCTTCACATGATGGATACATGGCCTCTCATGGTGTGACACATCGCCGGCGATTGTATTTGTTTGATGATGGCCATGATCTGCGCGGTGAAGATTCTCTAAATTGCTCGGTCGGTTTATCGCGGCCCTTGGACTACGCTATTCGCTTTCATATCCATCCGCGCGTCCTTGTATCGTTGATTCAGGATGACCGCGAGGCGCTGCTTAGGCTGCCCAACGGCATCGGTTGGCGCCTTCATCATTCTGGAGGCCGTCTGGCGCTGGAGGATAGTATTTACCTCGGTGAAGGCACACGGCCGCGCAAGACCAAACAGCTTGTAATTTACGGTCAAATGACATCGGATTTTGAGCAAATAAAATGGGCTCTACAGCGGGAGGGAGGCGCTTAAACACAACTTCATGCCATCCTTTCAAGCGGATCTCCTCCGCCGGGTTGAACAGCTGATCTGCGATATTC
>CAYGQP010000021.1:0-11836 GCA_964352115.1 uncultured Micavibrio sp.
CTATACTTCATATGAGGGATCAGCGCCGCGGGTTTATCTCTATGATCTGGAAACCGGCAGGCGACAAGTTCTGGGCGACTTTCCGGGGATGACTTTTTCACCGCGGTTTTCGCCTGATGGCCGTAAGGTCGTCATGAGCCTTGCCGTAAATGGCAATAGTGATGTTTATGAGCTTGATTTGAGATCGCTTCGTAAGTCTCGTCTTACCACGAATTCGGGTATTGATACCGCGCCATCTTATTCTCCAGACGGCCAGAAAATTGTGTTTGAATCTGATCGCGGCGGCTCACAACAACTTTATATTATGGATGTTGATGGCACGAATGCTGAGCGCATTACGTTTGGTAAAGGCCGATACGGTAACCCGGTTTGGTCACCGCGCGGCGATCTCATTGCCTTTACGCGAATTTTTCAGGGTAAATTTTACATAGGTGTAATTCGCCCGGATGGGTCTGGTGAGCGATTGATCACGAATGCCTACCATGTTGAAGGGCCTAGCTGGTCACCGAATGGCCGTGTTTTGACATTCTTTAAGGAGCGCCCGGTTGGTCCACGAGGAGAACAGCGTCAGGCTCGCGTGTATACCATCGATATAACCGGCTTTAATGAATTACATTTGGAAACGCCTCAAGATGGTTCTGATCCAGCGTGGTCGCCGGTCAATAATTAAAGCGTTTCAGGAATGTCTTTAAAAAACGCTATGACCTGCGCATATACCTCACGCTTGAATGGTACGATAAGCTCAAGTGTATCCTCAAGGTTTACCCATTTCCATTGCTGAAATTCCGGGCGTTGATTTCGATCGATTTGGATATCATCATCGTTACCGTTAAATTTTAGCGCGACCCAATGTTGTTCCTGGCCTGCATATTTTCCTCTCCAAAGCGTGTCAGCAAGATGCGGTGGTAAATCATAGCGTACCGGGGCAGGGGCATTTTTTATAATTACAGCCTTGGTTGCCCCTGTTTCTTCTTCAAGCTCTCTCAGAGCGGCTGTTGCAATATCCTCGCCCTTATCAATCCCCCCCTGAGGCATTTGCCACGCACCTGGTGAGTCTATACGTTCGCCAACAAAAACACGGCCGTCACCGTTAAAAAGTGTTAGTCCAACACATGGGCGATAGGGTTTGATTGGATTCATTGTTCTTTGGTTTTAACGGGTATGGCTTCGACTTCTTTAATTTCCTCTGGGGGAGCGTTTAGTGGTCTGGGCCTTTGATTTTGCGCGACGGAAATATATGAAAGCGGGGCGAGGACAAAGTCATTTTTCTTTAAGCTGGCCGCCCATGCATTGATAATGGGTACGGCGGATGGTTTAGCAACAATGTGGCCCAAAGAAAATCCCTGACCTTTTGCACGGCCTTCAAGCTTTTTAAGTTGCTCTGCTACTTGCTCTTTTGTTCCATCGACCGTTATTTGGTTACGCATATAGGGGGTGTTGTTGTTGAGAGCAAAGGTTTCAACATATAACGGGCCATCCGTATTTAGTTCATAATAGCCGAGTCCCCTATCAAAAATGCTTCTAAGTAGAGCTTGGAACATGGGCTTGGATTCTAAAAAGACGTTATCCGTCTCCGCGGCAACTCCTGCGTAGCCAGTTGTGGTGGCTAATGTTTTTAGTAGAAGGTCTTGATTGTAGCTAAGAGATGCTTGTGAAAGTAATGTATTTGGTCCGTAATCATGAAGCGGGAATTTACTATTTTGGATGGGCAGTTGCAGCCATACTTCATGGCCATGCTCACGGGCTTTTTTCTGCCATGTGTCGGCATCCTGAATATATGGGTTAAGAATAAAAGAAATTTCAGAGGGAAACGCGCGAAGCATATCTGATGAGACCTTTTCCGACAGTCCGAAATCAACAACGGCCAGTGCTATAACTGGTTTTTGAATATCGTCATAGAAGGGCTTTTTATAGGTAAGAAATGGGCTTTGGCCAGTCCCGGACACAATTGGAAGGGAGCCTGCAGCTGTTTTTTCGATAATATTGGGGTCTGGTGCAGAAGATAAGGGCCCGTCCTTTTTGGTTTCCAATAGAGGTTTTACAGGCTGCGCAGGCTTGAGATCTTCTGCAGGGGTAGATGGTTCGGTGGCACTGTGATCGTTATGAGCAACATTGTTATGGTCATCATGGTCTTGTTTTTCATCATGATGTGTTTCAATTCCTTTTGGTGGAACAGATTGTTCCGGTTGTTCAACTGCCGCGTCAGGGCGCTCAGATGTAAAATTAATAACAACCGTTTGAGACGACAGTAATGACTCATTTTTCCTCAGTGCAGCAGATCCAGCGATGAGGATATAAGCACAAATCACAACAAGAATTGCACCAATAACAGCAAATCCGAAGGTTAAGGATTTTCTGTCAATGAAGTCTATTGTTTTGTCTGATCGTGACAGAGCCATTTATGCATCACTAGCCATGGTTTAGTTTTGCTGAAGTGTATTTAGAATTTTATCGCCATATAAATTAAGAGCAGTCAGAATATCTAATGCACGATCAAGCTGATAATCGACAGGTTTTTCTTCTTCCCCATCTTCTGTTTTTGTTTCGTCGCCGGTTTTTGCTTGTTCCCCGTTATCTTTATCCAGAGCACCTTTGAGGTCTGACTCACGAAGTCGGTCAATTTTGAATTCTTCGATCTTGGCTTGCTCTACGCGAATATCAGGATCGATACCCTTGGCCTGAATTGAGCGGCCTGATGGGGTATAATATCTTGCGGTTGTTAGGCGCATCGCACCGTGTCCCGGAAGCGGGATGATGGTTTGGACCGACCCCTTACCAAAGGACTCCGTCCCTAAAACGATGGCACGTTTATGATCTTGAAGTGCGCCCGCAACAATTTCGGAGGCAGAGGCCGATCCACCGTTTATCAGAACAACGAGTGGTAACCCTTCTGCGAGGTCGCCAGGTGTTGCATTGTCGCGTTTTGTATCATCTTCCTCGCGGCCACGCGTGGAAACAATTTCTCCCTTATCAAGGAAAGCATCTGATACAGCAATAGCTTGATTTAACAAGCCACCTGGATTGTTTCTCAGGTCAATAACGTATCCGGCCAGTTCTGTGCCAAGCTCCTTTTTGATTTCGCTAATTGCCTTTTTTACGCCCGTTTCAGTATTTTGATTAAAGGTTGTGATCCGAATGTATCCGGCCTTACCTTCTACGCGGTGACGAACAGAGCGAATTTTTATGATGTCGCGAATAATTTCCACATTGATGGGCTCAGCTTCACCTTCACGGCGAACAACCAGTTTAATGGGCGCCCCAACTTTGCCGCGCATTTTATCGACAGCTTCACTGAGAGATAAGCCAATGACGGGTTCATCATCAATGTGCGTGATGTAGTCACCGGCCAGAATGCCCGCACGGAAAGCCGGCGTATCATCGATAGGTGAAACAACTTTTACGAAACCATTTTCCATTGTGACTTCGATCCCTAAGCCACCAAATTCACCACGTGTGTTGACTTGCATGTCGGCAAAGCGATCTTCATTCAGGTAAGATGAATGAGGATCAAGCGCGGTTAGCATTCCGTTCAAGGCGGTCTCAATCAGTTCCTTGTCTTCGATTTCATCAACGTATTGACCGCGAACACGTTCAAACACATCACCAAAAAGGTTAAGCTGTTTATAGGTTTCGCTGTAATCATTTGGATTCGTTGAAACTTCTTTCCCTGCAGTTCGCTGCTCTTCTTCTGCCTGAACATGGTTAATTGCCTGAATAGACATGATGAGAGAGGCTCCTAAGAAAAAGCCAAAAATATATTTGCGCATAGAAAGTAGTCCTTGTTATTGCAAAAGGCAGGGTTCGATTATTTATAGTAACTTAAGATTAAGCGTTAGCCAAGATCAGTAAATAATTTTGCGGGGTTGACTGTTTTACCTTCAAAGCGAAGCTCATAGTAGAGGGCAGGCTTTTGATTAGATTGCGCATGATGGAGAAGACCAATTGGTTCACCGGTTGAGATATTGTGGCCGACAATTGTATCAATCTGTTCGAGACCCGCGATCAGGCTGTGGTATCCATTATCGTGTTCTAATATTATCAAGTTGCCATAGTTTTTGAAATATCCCGCGAAGCGTACAACGCCTGAAAGCGGTGCGGTTACCAATGCACCGCCTCTGCCTTCAATTGTCAGCCCCTTGCTTGGTGCGCCAAAAATATCGGGTTCATCATATCGTACCTTTATTATGCCTGAGATCGGGAGTTGAACATTTACGCTTCCTCTAATTGGTGAAGTTTTTGCAGGTGTTTTGCGTGGGGCTTTTTGTTGAGGTTGCGCGCTTACTTGCTTTTGCCGTTCGTCATCCAGGCGCTTTACTAGATCCTGAAGGTTTTTTGCCTGCTTGGAAATAAGAGCGACTGTTTTTTCTTGGCTGTCTAAATCCTGTTTAGTTGATTTGTATAGACGTTCTCTTTCTTTTGAGAGAGATGACAGCTCAAGCTGTTCTTTTTTGAGCTCGGCATTTGCTGTTTTAGCATTTTGTCTTTTTTGTGCCAGATCTTCCGAAACCTGCTCAAGTTTTTCAAGTTTGGTTTGCAGGTCCTCTGCTTGTTGATAAAGCATGGGAATTATATCTTTCATCAGCATGACAGATTGTGCGGTTTTTAAGGGCGCATCTGGCTTCGCGATAAGTGCTTGCGGCGGTAACCTGCGAATGCGCTCAAGTGCGGTAATGAGGTGCGCGATAGATTGACGTTCTTCATCAAGCTCATTGTCGAGTTGCTTTTTTTCAATTTCTAGCGCCGTGATTTGTTTTTCTAATTCTAAAAGTCTGGTTTCGCTGTCACGAATAGATTGTGCAACCGTCACCAGCTTCTTTCGTGTGTTTTTGAGGTCCTTTTCAATGTCTGCAACCTCTTTTTGTAGACCTTCTTGTGCAGCCTTGTGTTCTTCCAGGCGTTCTTGCAGATTGCCGATTTCCTTATTTTTGTTTTTGGGAACAGGTGCTGCAAGGGCAGGGGTTAAGTTGCTTATAGAGATAAGTATAAGGACAGCGAGTTTTAATCTCATGATGGTTGCTAGATCCCGAAGTTTTGATCTGGCGTTATTCCTTGTGATATGGATGTCCGGCCAGAATTTGTTGTGCTCTATAAATTTGCTCTAAAAGCATCACGCGTGCAAGCATATGAGGCCAAGTTTGCTGTCCAAAGCTGAGGAGAAGGCTGGCGCGGTAGCGCACCTCATCCGTTAAGCCCGTGGCGCCGCCGATTACAAACTGGACATTTTTTTCACCTGTGTCCTGAACTTTTTCTATTGTTCCAGCAAAATCAAGGGAGCGAAGGCCGTGGCCCCGCTCATCCAAGATTACGGTGAAGGCCTGATCATTCATTTTTTCGAGAATCTTTACAGCCTCATCTTCGGCTGCTTTTTTTTCATCTGTTTGTTTGGAAACGATTTCATGAATAGTTACGGGCCATTTCATTCTTTTGAGGAAGTCCTCACAAAGTTCGAAATAGGGACCTTTTTTTAATGTCCCGACAGTAATAATTGTAAAATTCATCATCGTGACGCATGGGTAACACAGATTCCTGCGCGGCGTCTATATGGTGGGAGTATGTTTTTTTAAGCGCTGATCTGGTTATCCACTAAATGAAGTGGTTGTATGGCGCCCCACATCTTTTCCATGTTGTAGAAGGCGCGAACTTCCGGCCTGAAGAGATGCAAAATCACATCACCCGCATCCATCACAACCCAGTCACCACTACTCAAACCTTCGATACGAATATTTTTCACACCTTGAGCCAAAAGTTTGTCTTTTAGGTTTGTCGCCAGAGCATGGACGTGCCTTGATGATGTTCCCGAAGCAATAATCATATGATCGGCAAGGCCGGTCTGATCATCTAGATCAATGGTTGTGATTTCGATAGCCTTATCTGCGTCCAGGGACTGCTCGATGATGGCTTTTAGGTCAGATGGGCTCATTGTCCCACGTGAGTCATGGTTTAAGATGGCTGTGATCTCCTGTCTTGTTGATAATAGCGGTAATTAAACACAAAAAATGCCGAGCAACAAGGCTCAGCATGGCAAAGAGTACGAGAAAATTGAAAAGCATTTTTGATGTGCAGGTTTCGCCGCAAATTACGCCCCCTCACTTTCACAATACTCTATTGAACGATTCTCTATGTTCATAATTCTATTATATTATTTTTTGAGCGCCCGGTCTACTGAATCTACGTGTTGCTCTACAGCATAATGGTCTTGGCTATTCTTTATTCTATTGTTTTTTAAGCGATTTTTTGATTTTTCAGCCTGCCATTTTTTTCGGATTTCAGTTGAGGAAATGTTGATCATTTTCTTTTGCATCATCCAATATGTCGTTCCGGGGATTAAAGGAAGAGCGCCGCCTTTGTCGATAAAAACGTGTTTTTGAGGGGAATACATCCGAATGGGGCATTGCTGGACGAGTGAGCGAGCCGGATTACGCGTAAGATGGAGCATACAAATTTCTTTGAGGAGGCTTTTCCAATGATGCCAGCGATGCAGGGAATGGGCGTTGTCCATGCCGCTGATCCATACGAAATCGGAATGGGAGTAATACTGATTTAGCTTTTTGATGGTTTCAAAAGTTATATTGGTGCCAAGCTCCCTTTCTATGTCCGTAATCAAAATTTTGGGGTGATTGACAAGTTTTCTCGACATTTCTAAGCGCCTGGACATCGGAAGCGGGTTTTCTTCCTTGATCGGGTTTTGGGGGGTGACCAGCCACCACACGGCATCAAGTTTTAAGCCCTTTAGCGCAGCAAGGCTGATGTGCAAATGTCCCTCATGCGGGGGGTTAAAAGATCCGCCAAGTAATCCAATGCGGCGGTTTTTCCAACGCTGTGCATTTAATGGGTGAGGGGATGTAAAAAGGGACACGATTAGGCCTTGTTCTCATCAATATGAGTGCCAAAGATAGACTAATTTTATTCAAAATCAAATTCATTTGGATCAAATGTGCTGTAAGGCTTCAGTGCTTTGAAGGTTTTTCCCCTTATTGAATTCATAGATATATCTAGAGGTGTTGGATCTTGATCATGTCCATCAGATAGTATTTGTGTTGCGCATCTCATTATAAATTCACCTTCGCTGTAAATGCTTCGCGCCAATTCATATTCGTTTTGATGTATAAGGTGGAAGGCTTGTACATAATGTTGTGCCGCGCTCGCTTTGAATGCGCTTAATAATTGTTTTTTTTCAGCCTCTCTTAAATTGCTTGTTGTAATTTCTATTACATTAGCGTGATCTATAAATGCATCTGAGATTGAGGCTTTATCAGACTTTCTTCCAATTGCATTCATTCTGGCAGTTAATTGAGAGAGTTGAATGAGCGGTCTTAGAACTTCGATAGGAAGAGGTTTAAAGGCATCTGGTTTTTTTGAATAATAAGGGATTGCGACGAAAGCTGCGATCATTGCTTCTGAAACGTGTTCTCCATCAAGCGCGATTAGTGCAGCATTATTTGCCGCAAGTTGTGTGATATTTTCGCGAATTGCTTCATTCTTTAATGCGATTTGCCTGTCGGCATTTCCTTCCTGCACTTCCGCAGCAAAAAAAATGCAGTCCAAAGTTTCTGGCATGTATTGCTTGTGCAGATAAGTTTTAGGGTCGTTATTCATAGGTCATCATTTTCATAAAAAATGAAAAATACGACAGCACAATGATTATGTCAATGTTTTTTAGGGCCGGGTTTGGCCAGAGCCAAGGACAATATATTTATACGTGCAGAGTTGCTCTAAACCAACTGGTCCACGGGCGTGCATTTTACCTGTGGCAATTCCGATTTCTGCCCCCATGCCGAACTCACCGCCATCGGCGAATTGTGTAGATGCATTATGCATGACGATGCCGCTGTCGGTATTTTTTAGAAAATATTCAACCACATTTTTATCTTCCGCCAGAATGCTGTCAGTATGATGTGATCCATATGTATTTATATGTGTCACGGCTTCTTCATGGCCGTTCACGACCGCGCATGAAAGTTTAGGCGCGAGATATTCTGTCGTCCAATCTTGTGACGTGGCGTTTTTAATTCTAGGATCGAGAGCCATAGCCATTTTGTCACCAACAATCTCGCATCCTGCATCAAGCAATGTATTAAGAACGTCTTTTGCAATTTCGGGAGCAAGATTTTGGTCGAGGAGGAGGGTTTCCATGGCTCCGCAAATGCCCGTTCTTCGCATTTTAGCGTTTAATGGCACTTCGCGAGCGATGGTGGGCTTGACTGAGCTGTGTATATAGACATGGCATAACCCTTCGAGATGCCCGAAAACAGGCATTTTTGCCTCGTTCATTACGCGCTCAATTAGGCTCTGGCCTCCACGAGGGATCATGACGTCAATATATTCGGATAAAGATAACATCGTGCCGACAGCTTCGCGGTCGCGTATTGGGACCATGGCGACGCAGTTTCTCGGAAGGTTGTTGTCTTCAAGAACATCCTGAACAATTTTATGAAGCGCCATTGAGCTATAGAAGCTCTCGGAGCCTCCGCGTAGCAGCACTGCATTTCTTGACTTAAGGCACAGTGCAGCGGCGTCAATGGTCACGTTAGGGCGCGATTCATAAATCATGCCCAGGACACCAATAGGAACAGAGACACGCTGTATCTGAAGGCCATTTGGTCTTTTATTCTCCCATAGTACCCGGCCAACAGGGTCGGGAAGTTCGCGCACTGTGTTCACACCGGCGGCCATTGCTTTTATGCGATCTTCATTTAAAACAAGCCGATCTATAAGCGCTTCGTCCATTTTTTTTGATTGAGCGGCTTCGGTATCTTTTTTATTTTGAACTAAAATGTCTTTGGTGTTTTTTAAAAGGGTCGTTTCCAGTGTCTCAAGTACAGTATTGATTTGATTCTCAGAACTCTGCGCGAGAAGGGCTGAGGCCTTTTTGCACGAAGCCGCAACTTCACGCACAAGGTGCTCTGGCGATTGAGAAACGGCAGAGGGCTCAATCATGTCACTAACCTTTGTGGCTTAATGGATGTTTTTACTGAGTTGTTTGATCGACTGGTCAACGAGATTGGCATTAGCGGCTTTATCAAGCTTAGTGGCAATGATCTCCGTTGTAGCCTTGATGGCAATGTCTGTCGCGTATTGCTGAATTTCTGCAATAGCAGAGGTTTTCATGCGCTCTAATCTCTCTTGAAGCTGCTTTTCGCGGCGGGCCATTGTTTCCTTTAGCTCTATGTCTGCGTTCTTTTTAATTTCTGCGGCATGTTTTTCGGCATTTTTGATAATGTCCTCAGCCTCTTTGACCGCGTCGCGGTGTTTGCGCTCGTATTGTGCAAGAAGCTCTTGGGATTCCACGCGAAGATTTTCTGCAGAAGATATATCAGTGCGAATTTTTTCAATACGCTTATCAAGGGCTTTGAGAATTGCATCCTTGCCTGCCTTATATAGAATAACGGCAAAAATAATGAAAGACAGGGTTAACCATGCGCTTGTATCGGCAAGAAGGCCTGGTACGTGATCGGTATGTTCTGCTGGTGCTTCCATTTTAAACCTATCCCTTAATTATGCGGCTTTTTTGTTGCTCATGTTTTTTATCACTGATTTAGCCTGATCAACATCAGTGGTAATGCCCACAATTTTTTCGGCAGCCTGGCTTGCGATTTCAGCTGCTATTGTGTGCATTTCATCCATGGCTTCTTTTTTAGAAGTCTGTATGGCGTTTTCAGTTTTAATAATATCTTCTGCTGATTTTTGCCTAAAGTTGTTGAGCGCTTTATTGGTGTCTTCTTTTATTGCTTCGGCGGTTGTGTCGAATAGTGTTGAGGAACTGACATGCGCTTCGTTCAGCATTTCCTCATAGGCCGATCTTACCTTCTCAGCTTCGTTCTTGAGTTTACGCGCCTGGGTTAGGTCACCTTCGATATAGCCCTGTCTGTTTTCAATAGTGCCCGATAGAGAGGGGAGCACATGTCTTGCGAAAAACAAATAAAGTGTAACAAAGGTCAGGAACAGCCAAAACAACTGGCCCGGGAACCATGTAGGGTCAAGCTGGGGAAGACCACCAGTCTTTTCTCCACCCTCGGCGGCCCAAGCCACATAAGGTGAGGCTTGGATGAAGAGTGTTGTGAATATAACTCTTAGTGTAATGTTCACTGAAACGGTGTCCTCAGATTATCCAACAAGAATAAAGGCGGACATCGCAAAAGCGATCAAAGCAATAGCTTCTGTCAAAGCAGCAGAAATAAAGAACTTCTGGTCTAGCTTGTCAGAGGCAGTCGGATTGCGGCCTACAGCATCGTTGTAAGATGAGAAGATCATACCCATAGCAATTGCAACACCAAACATAGGGATTAGTGCAATCGCGGCTGATATTAGTTTTACTGATTCTACTTCCATGGTCTTTACCTTTCATTGGTTTTACTTTTAAAATTTGTTAGTGATACAACATATTTAGTGATGAAGATCAAGAGAGTCTTTCAAATAAACGCAGCTGAGTATTGCAAAAATATAGGCTTGAAGAGATCCTACGAGTAGTTCCAAAAACAATACAGCTACGTTTGCAAAAACGGGTAATAGTCCAAATACGGCACCAAACGTTCCAGCGGATGCAGCCATAACACTAAATCCTGCAAAAATTTTGAGAACCATATGGCCCGCCATCATATTGGCGAATAAGCGAATTGCAAGGGTAAAAGGCCGAATTGTAAAAGAGATAATTTCAATCGGGATGATAAGAAATTTAAGCACAAAAGGCACGCCAGGAGGTGAAAACAGGGTAAGAAAATGCACACCATGGTTAATAAAGCCAAAGATGGTAACGGCGAAAAATACAGCAAGTGCGAGTGCGCCCGTTACAATGATGTGGCTAGTGAATGTAAATGAGTATGGGAAAAGCCCAAGAATATTTCCCAAAAACACAACAATAAACAATGTGAAAACGAACGGGAAGTATTGTCTACCCCGAGGACCTGTATTTGTCCTAATCATATCGGCCACAAACTCGTACATTATTTCAGAGGCTGCTTGAAGGCGGTTAGGAACCATTGCCTTATTTTTTACAGCAAGAGAGAAAAAAGTAACAGCAACTATAATGGCGATTGTCATCCACAATGAAGAATTCGTGAACGACAGATTCATGCCAGCAATTTCAAGAGGGATAATGGGCTTAATGACAAATTGTTCTAAAGGTCCGGCCATAACTCTGTTTCGTGTTGTTCGTTTGTTTAATTTTGAATGGTTTTATCGTTTTTTTTTTCAGATTGCAACCGCGAATTGCCCACAGCAGTGCCTAAATTTTTAGAAATTCGATAAACGTTGTAAAAACCGGTGATCATTCCCATGAACATCAAAAGAAAGAAAAAGGCGGGCTTTGTATCCAGCCATTGATCGAGTTTAAACCCAATAAAGGTCGGCACCGTGATCGCAACCACAAACTCAATTCCGGCTTTCATGCCCTGTCTAGGGTCATTGTCAGCCATTTCAGAAGACGCATGTTTTTTTTGCTCTTCTTCAATTCGTTTATTCAATGTTTCAATTTCGTCATCCATGGTGCAGTGAGCTTAGGCCGCCTCATCAAAGAAATCAAAGGATTGTTGTAAATCCACAGAAACAAGCTGCGATACACCGTTTTCGGACATTGTAACGCCATAAAGACGATCCATGCGTGCCATAGTAAGGCGGTGGTGCGTAATGATAAGAAAACGTGTTTCACCACGCTCTGCGATTTCTTCGAGCAAATCACAAACGCGATCCACATTGGCGTCATCAAGGGGGGCATCAATTTCATCCAATACACATATGGGCGAAGGGTTGGTCATGAACATTGCAAAGATGAGCGCAATGGATGCCAGCGTTTGTTCGCCCCCTGATAATAAAGAGAGTGATTGCAGGGACTTTCCTGGAG
>CAYGQP010000022.1:0-8702 GCA_964352115.1 uncultured Micavibrio sp.
GTGTGAGTTTGCTATAGGCTTGCTGCAGAAGCCGGTCAGCCTTGTTTTGCATGCGACTGATTTCTTCGGCGATGTTGATTTCGCTGTCACTGCTGACGTGGCGTAATTCGGCTATCTTGCCTTCCAGTTCCAAAATCGGTTTTTCAAAGTCGAGTTGGTTCATAATTTTTTCTTAATTTATTGAAGTACATGACTACATAGCAAAACAGGCAACGCACTTCAAATAGAATACGTCGCCTGTTTTAAAATTTTATAATGAAATGAAGCTTATTAGTCTTCAGTTCCTGTTTTGGACATTGGATGCTTGTCCTTCACAGTCTTTTCGAGATTTTCACCAATGATGTGTGTGTAAATCTGTGTTGTTGCAATATCTGCATGGCCCAACATCTTCTGGACTGAGCGGAGATCCGCACCATTGCTCAGAAGGTGTGTCGCAAAGGCGTGACGCAAGATGTGCGGGCTCACACGACCTTCTTCAACTTCTGCCGCGCGGGCAAGATCCTTGAGAAGTTGTGCAAAGCGCTGACGTGTAAGGTGGCCGCTGTCCGATGTACGGGAAGGGAATACCCATTTGTCTTGCTTTGCGCCGGTGTTTTCGCCGCCAATAAATTGATCACGAATATCAATGTAGTTTTGCAGAGCTTTTTGCGCAGGATCCGAAAGAGGGACCATACGATCGCGTCCGGCTTTACCTGTAACCATCAGGAATTGGTTACCTTCTCCGATAGCAGATAGGGGTAAACCAACAAGCTCAGATACACGAAGGCCTGTTGCGTAAAGAAGCTCAAGCAAACAAACAAGGCGGACACTGTCTGAACCACCACCCTGGCCAGCTGTTTTGATCAATTGATCAACTTCGGCTTCGGATAATGTTTTTGGCAATGTACGGCCTTGCTTCGGGCTTTCGATTGTTGATGTTGGGTCATCTTTACGCGCGTCTTCAGATACCATGAAACGGTAGAACTGGCGAAGAGCGGATAAACGACGAGCCACTGTGCGAACGGCGATTTTTGCTTTGTTCGCACCTTTTGTGTGTGTCTTTTCGCTAAGATCCTTAAGATATGCTTTCAGATCATCTGTTGTTGCTTTATCAACATCAGTATTACGTGCGTTACGCAGATATAAGCTTACATCTGCGAGATCACGCCAATAGGCTTGGCGTGTATTTAATGCTGCACCACGTTCCGTAGTGAGCATATCTAGAAATGAATCCACAAGCGGATGTAAATCCGGCTTTGGCATTGCTGGGCGACCTGGACGTGCCATTTTGTCTTCTCCTTAAAATTTGTCGTTTCTTTTGAAGCGACTTTTGTTAATACCCCACAACTTCGGGACAAATGTGTACATATGGGAAAAAGGTTTTTTCGCACATGCACATATGCACTCAGTTAAACTATACGGCGGATCTTTATTTGATCCTTTTGCCATATTTACAGTTTTTGGACTTGTCTACAGGCATTACATAACATCTTAGGCCAAGTCAAGAAAAAATCTTTTTCATAAATTTTTTTGTATTAAACACACTAAAATATAGCATGTCAAGATTTTTCATAAAAATTTTGAAACAAAATTACAATTATTTTGAGGGGGTGGGGGAGGGAATCTTTATCTCGATATCACTTTGCTTTACCGGCACGTCAATAAAGGAAAACGTAGCAAAACCGGCAATCAGCAGCAGGCAAAAGCCTAAAAGTATATATTTGAGATGTTTCATATCCTCATACTAGACAATAAAACCGTGGTTTTCAATTTGATATCTCTGTACATCTATACCCTATGAACAGTGATGTGCATTATACAAAAAAGCCTATTGTATTGGTCGGCATGATGGGGGTGGGGAAAACCCATATCGGTTATAAGCTAGCCCGAATATTGGGCGTTACGTTTTTCGATAGCGATAAGCTTGTGGAAGAAAAGGCGGGGTGTGCAATTTCGGAAATTTTTGAGCGTTTTGGGGAGCAAAAATTTCGTGAGGCGGAGGCAAATACAATCCATGAGCTATTGGACAGGCCGGCCTGTGTCATAGCAACGGGTGGCGGAGCCCTGACCGCGCAGAAAACCCTGGAGAGTCTGAAGATCAGGGCGACTGTGATCTGGTTGAAATTGTCCCCTGAAAATATTTTTGAACGTATTCGGGATTCTGGCCACCGGCCTCTTTTGAATAATGATGACCCTTTGCAAACGTTAAGGGATTTATCGCGGCAACGTGAACATCTATATAACCAAGCAGATATACATATCGACGTGGATGATTTGGCTGAAGAAGAAATTATACAGCACATCATAAAAAGATTGTCTGAATCTGCAAAAAACGATAACGTCTGAGCGCTTTATAGATCGGAATAGTTAAAGAATTTTTCATGGACGTTAAAATTGTTACAATAGATTTGGATACGCGGTCCTACGATATTTATATCGGATCAGGACTTGTGTACCGCGCATCTGATTTTATTCCCGAAGACATTGAGGGCCGCAGTATTTTTATTGTGTGCGATGCAAATGTGCAGTCCTATGCTGCGCAAATTCGCGATATTTTAAAAGAAGGTGGTGCCGATTTGTCAGAGGTTTATGTTCTTAGTCCCGGGGAAAAGACCAAATCGCTTAAGGAGACGGAAAAACTCTGTGCCTGGTTGCTGATGAATGGCGTAAACCGTCAGTCCTACATTGTGGCCGTAGGGGGCGGGGTTGTTGGTGATCTTGCCGGTTTTTGTGCCTCAATCACCATGCGGGGGATACCATATATTCAGGTGCCGACAACATTACTGTCTCAGGTTGATAGCTCGGTCGGAGGAAAGACAGCTGTGAACACCAGCCAGGGTAAGAATATGATTGGTAGCTTTTATCAGCCTGCGGCTGTGATTGCTGATATTGATACGCTTAAATCACTGCCCAAGCGGGAGCTTTTAGCGGGATATGCCGAGATTGTAAAATACGGTTTGATTAATGATGCCGGATTTTTTGAATGGCTTGAGGACAATGGTGCGGCTGTTTGCAATCTGGATGAGAAGGCTTTGACTTATGCTATTGAGGTCAGTTGCCAGGCGAAGGCGCGGGTTGTTGAAGCTGATGAGCGTGAATCCGGCCAGCGGGCTCTGCTTAATCTTGGCCATACATTTGGCCATGCCCTTGAATCTGCTGCTGGATATAATTCCAAGCTGTTACATGGCGAGGCGGTTTCCATTGGAATAGTTATGGCGTTTGATCTCTCTGTTCGCCTTGGGTATTGCGCTGAAAGTGAAAAGGAGCGTGTTGAAGATCATTTCAAGAGCGTGGGGCTTCCTGTACATGCATCATATATAGAAGGCTTGAACACCAGCGTTGGTGGTTTGATGGATCTGATTGCGCGTGATAAAAAGGTCATAGATAAAAACTTAACATTTATCCTTGCGGACGATATTGGCCATGCATTTATTGCCAATGATGTTCCGGAGGAAGAAGTCCGCGCAGTGCTGTCCGATGCACTTGGCGGAGATTCATTGGGGAAAAAGGGTCGATGGACATCAGCGTTCTCATCACTTTCATTGCGGTCTTCGTCTTAATTCTGTTATCCGCGTTCTTTTCAGGATCAGAAACTGCACTTACGGCAGCGTCGCGTGTGCGGCTTCATGCACAGGCAAAGGCGGGCAACAAGCGCGCCAGTCTTGTTAATAAGATCAGGGAGAAAAAGGACCGCCTTATCGGTGCTCTTTTGCTTGGTAATAACCTTGTTAATATTCTTGCCTCAGCCTTAACGACCAGTGTGATGATTCAGCTTTTTGATGAAGCGGGGGTTGTTTATGCGACTTTGGTGATGACGATGTTGATTTTGGTTTTCGCTGAAGTTCTGCCTAAAACCTATGCACTTCATCATGCCGATTCCATGTCTATGCGTATTGCGCCGATTATTCGGGTTGTTGTTCTTGTTTTTGCTCCAGTGACCGAGACGGTGACGTGGATTGTGCGCAGTTGTTTGAAGCTTTTTGGCATTGATATTTCCAAGGTTGGCGCGGGTTCTCATCTTGAGCTTTTGCGCGGCACCATTGAAATGCACCATGGCAAAGGTCAAAAAACGCAAGACCAGCGCGCGATGCTTCGCTCAATATTGGATTTGTTCGATGTCGATGTTGAGGAGGTAATGATTCACCGTAAAAATGTGATCATGATTAATGCTGAAATTCCCATGCAGGATTTAATCAATGAAGTTTTGAATGCGCCTTATACCCGCATTCCCGTTTACCGCGAGGATCAGGATAATATTATCGGTATTGTGCACGTAAAGGCGCTTGTTCGCGAGCTGATGAACCAAAACGGAAACCCAGCCAAGGTGGATCTCGAAAAAATTATTTCTAATCCTTGGTTTATCCCGGAAACGACAAATTTGTATGACCAGCTTCAGGCATTCAGAGAGCGCAAGGAGCACTTTGCGATTGTTATTGATGAGTATGGTACATTTATGGGGATTGTCACGCTTGAGGATATTCTTGAAGAGATTGTCGGGGAAATTGATGACGAGCATGATCACAGTGTTCCGGGTGTGCGCAAGCTTCACGATGGAACATATCTGGTGGATGGTGCGGTGACTATTCGTGATCTAAACCGTGAATTTGAATGGAATTTGCCTGATGGGGATTATGCAACTCTGGCAGGGATGATCTTGAACGAAGCACAGATGATCCCGGAGGTCGGACAGAGCTTTATTTTTCACAATTTCCAGTTTGATATTTCAAAGCGCCAACGTAACCAGATCACTCTTGTGCGTATTACCCCGCCAGCGAAGAAACTCGCTGTATAATTTCAGCGTTTTCTTTTAAGTGATTGTGGTTAATTGTTCCGACAATAACGGCTGTTGTGCCGGGGTGTGAAAACGCATGCTCAAACGCCCGCTCAGTATTGCTGTTCACAGACTTATCCACAGGTTCATCCCCGGATTCTGTGGATATGTGCCCACTGTTCAGGACCTTCTTTAGTATGACAGCTTTTCCGACCTTTGCCGCGTAATCAAGCACAGATTTTTCATCTAAATATTGGGCAGTGTAGGTTGCCATGACAAGATCCATAAGCTCTAGCGCTTTCAGGCCGCCTTCGGGTGTTTTTGTGGATGCGCCGATGGCCCGCACCAGGCCACGATCCTTGAAGCTCTGCATTTTGGCGATCAGGTCATCATTTTGAAGGATACCGATGTCTGAACCATCGGAGTGGATGAGGAGCACATCGAGATAATCGGTTTGAAGGCGCTTCAGGCTTTTGTGAAGGCTGGTTTCAAAATGATCCGGCGTGAAATTATAGATGGATTCTCCGTTGTGGAAATCTTCTCCGGCTTTTCCCATGATAACCCATTCATCGCGCTGGTTTTTTAGAAGTTTTCCCAAACGATCCTCAGACTGGCCATAGGCGGGGGCGGTGTCGAGCGTGTTGATACCGAGGTCCTTTGCCAACGCAAGAAGATCCCCAAGTGTGGACTCATCGGGGATGTCGAATTTTTCTGGATATTTTACGCTCTGGTTGCGGCCAAATTTCACTGTGCCTAGGCCTAGTGGCGAGACCATGATATCAGTCAGACCAAGATTTCTCAGTTCCATACAGATTCCTCCGCATCATTGTGCCAGACAGGCTTTGAGCGGCTGGCATGGGGAAGGGTACATGCACTCCAGTTCTCATGGGTGTCCGATGGGGGTAAATTAACGTGATCATAATGCGCCATTATTTCATCGGCCAGCATGGGCGCGAAGGTCAGCTTTGTCGGCCAGGCGTATGTTACATTGCTCTCATGATGGATGGACGGTGTGTCGGGCATGAAGCCTCTCTTTTTGCATTTTCCCTCAACGCGGTTTATGGGCAAGGTTGACCATTCCATAGCACTGATGTCCAAGGCGGGTAAATATTTGGCGAGCGCGTTTTTGCAGGCCTCTATGGTCTCTGAGGCATTGGCTGAAGTTGCGCGCTCCGAAACCTGACCGCCGAAATACCAAACCATGTCACCGTTTTCATCCGTATGGGTTGTGATGGTGGCGACGGGTTTATCAGATTTACCGACGAAATGGGCGAAAAGCTCAAAAGGTGCTGGTTTCATAAACCCCATTTGCAGGGGGCGTTTTTGTGTTTCAAATGTTTGTTCATGCCCCAGAGCTTCGGCATATAATTTATTTCCAGCCGCCGCTGTAAACAAAACATGAGAAGGATGAAGTGTCGTGTCTTCATATTTTATGGCAGTTATAAGTCCATCGGCATTTTTTGAAAATGAAACTTTATGGGGCTCAACTTGAAATATTCTGCCCACATGGGCTGTGGATAGATTGTGGATAACACTGGGGATATCTAAAACGGGTTCGTTCATGCGTATTGCTGATCCATCGAATCCGGCATTTTTCAAATCGTCACTTAGCTGGATTTCGTGGACATCATTACTGAATGTTTTCTGTGTGAGCATTTTTACAATACCGCCCATAAAGCCTGATGGAATCATCATAATCTGTGACTGCGATGCGATGATGGTGTCAGTTAAGTCAATATCGCCCTTGCCGTAAATGCTGTCGATCCAACGCTGAGGCATGACGCTAATGGTTTTCGCGAGTTTATTCACTTTGCCTGCGAGTGTGTATTTCAGGCCAGAGTGGATAATGCCTTGCGAGGATAAGCTCTGGCCGTGGCCAATGCCTTTATCGGTTAAAAGGATAGCATCATAACCCGCAAGGCGAAGGCGATTTAATGTCCATAGTCCGGCAATGCCTGCGCCGAAAATTACGATGTCGGGGCTGAATTGAGCCATTGTGTAATTGCCTCGATATGTCCTGGGGCCCACATAGAAGGAACGTGCCCGCAATCATCAAATTGGACCAGATGCATGTTTTCACCCGGTCCTCGGTTTTGCATGTCCTGAACTATCTCAAGCGGGAGAATTTTTGAGTATCCACCGCGAAGGACCATGACTGGGCATTTGATGTTATCCCAATAAGGCCATAAATCTCCCCCGCCTGTTTTAAGAGCCTTAGCAAAGGGAATGCGGATGTCAGGGTCATAGGCATAAGTCAGCGAGCCATCATCCAAGGCGCGCGCATTTTGTTCCGCCATATGGTGCCATTGTTCATCCGTAAGTGGTCCCCATTGTGAACGCTGGTTAGTGCGCAGATCATCCTCGAGGTGTTTTATGGTGTCAAAGTACCTTGGCTCAAAAACCACGTCCTTGATGTATTCCATGGCCGCTTGCGGGACAACTGGGCCAACATCATTGATGATCATGCGGCTAATTGGTGAGTTTTGAACACCAGCCAATGCGATGCCAATGAGGCCGCCGAGTGAAACACCGAGCCAATCAATGGTTTGATTTTGATCAATGTCCAAATGCGCAAGTAGGGCTGCAATATCGCGGCTGTATTGGATGGGATTGTAATCCATGGGGTTGGGGAGAAAATCGCTGCGGCCGCGCCCAGGGAGGTCGACAGCGATAAAACGATAGCCCCGGTCACATAATGCTTCGGCAAGGATGTCAAAATCACTGCCGTTGCAGGTAATGCCATGAACGCCGATAATTATTCGCTCTTTGTTGTCGGTGTTTTGTGGCACCCAATCGCTGTAGACAATGTTGTGAAATCCTAGCGAGTTGAGTGATCGGTAGGATTTTTCTGTGAAGTTCATGGGGAGCCTTTTAAGATTGTTCTATGCGCTTTGCAGGATTTTACCGTGACAATGTTTGAACTTTTTGCCAGACCCACAAGGGCAGGGCGCATTGCGCGGCGTTTTACCCCATGTCTCCGGGTTAGAGGGATCAATGTCCTTATGCCGGAATGGTTGCGCTGCTGGGCCCTGATTAGGTGCATTGCTTGTTCTGTTTACCTGGCCCGTCCCCATGAGTGCGGGGTCCTGACGCGTTTCTCGGTATTGCTGTTCGCGGCGGCGCGCTTCAGGGCTAAGGATTGATATGTGTTCCGGATCAAGTTCCAGCAAGCTCAAGCGCATCGTGATTTGTTCACGGATTTGCATCAGCATGGTTTCAAACAAAGCAAAGGCTTCCGTTTTGTATTCATTGAGTGGGTCACGTTGCCCAAGACCGCGCAGGCCGATTCCCTGGCGAAGGTGGTCAAGGGTAAGCAGATGTTCTTTCCAGTATTGATCAAGAACGCCGAGAACAACGGATTTTTCAACTTGACGCCAGAGGTCAGATCCAATGTTTACCGCTTTTTCAGCCATTTTTTTATCGCTTGCGTCAATCAGTCGTTCCAGCATCTCGGTATCAGCGATGCCTTCCTCCGCAGCCCAGTCTTTGAATGGTGCGTCCAAACCCAGAAGTCTCTGATTTTCGGTTTGTAGGGCATCAATGTCCCATTGCTCCGCATAGGTGCCGGGCGGCATTGTCATGCGAACGATTTCTTCAATGGTTTCATGGCGCATGTCTTTAACCGTGTCATCAAGTGTATCAGCCTCCATGATTTCGCGGCGTTGTTCGTAAATGACTTTTCGTTGGTCATTCATCACATCATCATACTTGAGGATATGCTTACGGGCTTCGAAGTGCTGGTTTTCAACTTTTGTTTGTGCATGTTGGATGAGTTTTGAAATCCATGGGTGCTCAAGCGCCTCTCCGTCTTCAAGACCGATGCGCTTATTGTTAAGCAAGCTTTCCATGCGGTCTTGGGCAAAACGGCGCATGAGGTCGTCCTCAACAGAAAGGAAGAACATGGACGCGCCAGGGTCACCCTGACGACCGGAGCGGCCGCGAAGCTGGTTAT
>CAYGQP010000022.1:8712-11827 GCA_964352115.1 uncultured Micavibrio sp.
CAATGCGCCGTGATTCGTGGCGTTCGGTTCCCATGACGTATAACCCACCGGCGTCCAAAACAACTTTTTTGTCGCGTTCGATTTCAGATTTTATCTTTTCAATCGCTTTGTTTTTCTTGTCTTCGCTCCAGCTTTCATCAATTTCCTCGCTGATGCGCATTTCGAGGTTCCCCCCAAGTTGAATATCCGTTCCGCGACCAGCCATGTTCGTCGCAATGGTTACGGCGCCGGGGCGACCAGCCTGCGCGATGATTTGTGCTTCCTGCTCGTGGTGGCGAGCATTCAAAACTTTATGCTTGATCTTTTGTTTAGTGAGGTTAGCAGAGAGGCTTTCTGATTTTTCAATCGACACTGTACCCACCAGAACAGGTTGCTGTCTGGATTGGGCGTTTCGGATTTCTTCAATGACGGCTTCGTCCTTGTCCTTCAGGGATTTATAGATTTTGTCATCATGGTCTGCCCGTGCGATTGGCTCGTTGGTTGGGATCGCTACAACGCCTAGTTTGTAGATTTCGGCAAATTCATCGGCCTCTGTCATTGCTGTTCCGGTCATGCCGGCAAGCTTGGGATATAACCTGAAGTAATTTTGATACGTGATCGAAGCCAGCGTTTGGTTTTCCGTCATGATCGGCACGCCTTCTTTGGCTTCGATTGCCTGGTGTTGACCTTCGGATAGACGGCTGTCCGGCTTCATGCGACCTGTAAATTCATCAATCAGTATCACTCGGTTATCCTGAACGATATAATCGGTGTCTTTTTTGAATAACTTGTGCGCCTTAAGGGCTTGGTTTACATGAAGAACGAGATCGATGTTTTGCAAGTCATACAAAACCCCCTCGGTTAAAAGGCCATGTTTGCGCAGGAGCTGCTCAACATTTTCCTGACCGTCTTCGCTGAGGACCATCGTTCTGTGTTTTTCATCGAGCTCATAATCATCAGGCGTGAGTTCGGGAATGATATTATTTACGCCAACATACAGTTCCTGTGATGATTCTGATGGGCCGGAAATAATGAGTGGCGTCCTGGCTTCGTCAATCAAAATTGAGTCGACTTCGTCAATAATAGCGAAGTGAAATTCACGCTGGACCATTTGATCCAAGGAGAATTTCATGTTGTCACGCAGGTAATCAAAGCCGAGCTCGTTGTTTGTCCCATAGGTGATGTCGCAATTATACGCAGCCTTGCGTTCAGTATCGTCCATACCGCCGACGATGCAGCCTACAGTAAGACCCAGAAATTCATAAAGCGTGCCCATCCATTCAGAGTCACGTTTGGCGAGATAATCGTTCACAGTTACAACGTGAACACCCTTGCCGGGGAGGGCATTAAGATATACGGCCAGCGTGGCGACAAGAGTTTTACCCTCACCGGTTTTCATTTCGGCGATATTTCCCTGGTGCAGGACAACGCCACCAATCATTTGGACGTCATAATGCCGCATGCCCATGGCGCGTTTTGCGCCTTCTCGAACAACGGCGAAGGCTTCGTACATAATGTCATCGAGTGTTTCGCCCTTGGCTAAGCGCTCTCTGAATAATTGTGTCTGATTCTTTAGCTCGGAGTCGCTCATGGCCTCGAACTTCGGTTCGAGTTCGTTGATGGGCTCTACATGAGTTTCGAGAACTTTTAATTGCCGCTCATTTGAAGACCCAAATAGCATGGTCAACATTTTTATAAACATATTAAATCCTAATATATACGCATGACTGATGGTCAAACTGATATAAAGCCCTGATCGCGACACGTCAATCATAGGCGTCAACATTGTTGTATAGACTCTAAAGGCAGTTGAAAACCCGATATGTTTTGGGTAGGCTCCTTTTGCAGTGAAGTTTTTACTGTATTTTTTAATGATAGATTTTTTTAAACGAGGAAGACTCACAACATGAAAAATAAAAACAGCGTCTTTGCTTTCACCCAAAAAGAAAACGGTAATGCCGTTGTTATGGTTCTGGTAGCGCTCGTCGTCGTTGCCGTTGGTGCGTTGGCATATTTATCTGGTCAGATGGCCGGTGAACAAAATCAAACGCCAACAGAAAATGTTGCATCTTCTGCACAAGCTTCTGAAGGTACAGATACGGCGCAGGTTGATGATCAACCATTAACAATCCAGCCCGGTGATCCAGTTGTGGCAAAGGTTGGCGATATTGAAATTAAGCGTCAGGCCGTGTTTGAATTTCTTCAGACCTTACCGCCAGAATCACGTCAGCAACCTCTCGAGCAATTATTCCCAGCTGCTCTTGAGCAAATCATCAATGCAAAAATCGTTGAGGATAAGGTTAAGGACGTTAAACTGGATAACGATGCGGAAGTCAAAAAGCTTCTTTCCGAAGCCAAATCCCGTATTGTCCAGACCGTTTATGTTCAAAATAAGGTCAATGAGAAAGTTACAGATGCGCGTGTTAAGGAGGCTTATGATGCGTACATCAAAAATTTCCCAGAAGTTCAGGAAGTCAAAGCGGCGCACATACTTGTTGATGACGAGGCAAAGGCAAAAGACCTGATTAAGCAATTGAATGACGGTGCTGATTTTGCTGAGCTTGCAAAGGAAAACTCAAAAGATTCGACCGCACCTAATGGAGGTGATCTTGGGTATTTTCTTCAGGACAGTGTCGTTCCAGAATTTGGTAAGGCGGCATTTTCTACTGAGCCGGGTACATACACAAAAGAGCCTGTTAAATCACAGTTTGGGTTCCATATCATTAAAGTGGAAGACAAGCGCAATCGTCCTCCGGCTGATTTGGAGACGGCACGTCCGTTTTTGGAAACGCAATTGAGGCAGGCGCTTCTGCAAGAAGTTATCAGCGAGTGGCGCAATGAGTATGAGATTGAGCGCTTTAACATTAATGGTGAGCCATTGAATGCAGCGCCCGTTTCCCCGCCTGTTGAAAACAACGCAGGTTAATCGAACTATAATTTTAAGGAAAGCCGCAACATCATGCGGCTTTTTTTATGCCATAAAGGTGGAATACTCTATGAATTGTGCTGAAGCCCTGGAACAACCAAAACCTGAAACTCCCCCTGATTTACCTGTTGTGCTCGTGTCCGCAGCTGCTTTGGTTGATGCTGATGGCCGTGTATTGATCGCTCAGCGTCCGGAGGGGAAGGCCATGGC
>CAYGQP010000023.1:0-11709 GCA_964352115.1 uncultured Micavibrio sp.
GTTCAAGACTGATGCGCATTTCCTCTGCCCGGACGGCAACGAGATTTTGCTCATTTCCTTCGCTTTGGGCAAGGAGATTGCCGTTGTTGTCGACTACGGATACGGCATTGGCCTGTAAATCCGGGACTGCCGAGGCTACGAGGGACTGAATAGCCGTTACTTGATTCCGCTCCAGCTTCGACCCTGGGCGGACACCAACAAAAACACTTGCGCTTGATGGGCGGGATTCACGGCTAAATAGCTCCCGTTGAGGGAGTACGAGCAAAACTTTTGCGCTTCGAACAGATTCGAGAGAGGCGATCGTGCGTGACAACTCCCCCTGGAGGGCACGAACCTGATTAACGTTTTGAACAAAATTTGTGGTTCCGAAGCCTGATTGCTGGTCAAAAATCTCATATCCAAATGACCCGCCATTGGGTAAACCAGCCTCAGCGAGCAATAACCGCGCGCGGCCAACTTCCGGCTCCGGGACAACTATGCGCGATCCATCGGATGAGACGTCATAGCGTATTTGGTTTGTTTCCAGCGCGCTGGCGATTGCCCCAGCGTCTTCGCTTGATAGATCAGCGTATAAAAGCTGCATTTCAGGTGTGGAGACGCGGAATGATACGAATATAAAAAACAAAATCAGGCCAGCAAGAATTGCGCCCATAATCCCCAAGCGGGCGGGGCCCAATTGCTTTAATGTTTCTAGAAAGCTATTCACCGATCCAACCTTCTTTATAATGTTTCAAAGACTTAACGCCGATCTGAGTGAGAACCCCAAGGAGGATAGGGGAAGAGCAAACCACGTAAGTTTATGTTGTCATAAATTTCAGTCATAAGAAACAGCACTTGCGATATTTGTGCCAACTTTATTTATTATAACTGCTTTTTTAGCAATTTTCCATGGGAGTCTGCGGTCTTACGGCAAGAATTTTCACCTCGGAGCTGTTATGTTATCGTTATGCACAGGTTTTTTTATTTTCGAATCGTTTGGGATGAAAGATGTGCGCCCCTCAATATTGTTTGTTTTCAGTGGGTTATGTTGGGGTGTTCATGTGGCCTTTTTGTGCTTTTAGGCGCGGAAAAGCTTGACTTTTGCTCTTATATTGGTTAACATGATAATAGGGTAGTATACCTGAATTCTAATTTTTTACGGGTTCAGGTGGTTAGGGAGTAACAATGATTGAAGCTGTAAGTTCAGTGATATCCAATGCGCCCTTGCTTCGTGGAAACGCAGAGCAAGTGAGCTCCGCACAATCTTTTGTGGCTGATGAAGTTCAGGTGCAAGAGGTTTCGCGTATTCCCGTTGCGCCATTTTTAAGCCTAATCACAATCATCGATACCACGTTTGATACAGCGGTGTTTGCACGCCGTGATTCGGACACAGGGGATATTCTAAGACAATTCCCCTCAGAAGAGCGTTTAGCGCAGATTGCCCGCCAGCAGACCAGTTCAGAGGCTGCGAGCTTGCGCTCTGCTTCAAGGGAACTGAATTCCGGCACATCGCAGGTCTCCTCATCGATTAATCGTGCATCGAATGCGAGTGCATCCAATGCAGGTTCGACAGCGCCATCTGCTGATGCTCCGCAACAAGCTCCATCAAATACGCTTGCGCAATCACAAGCCGCGGCGGCCGCATTTGCCAATACTGCAGCTTCGGCAGAGCCGCAAATCGTAAGCGTGAGCATTTCAGCATAGGTTTTATTGGATATTTGGTCCGGTAAGCGCTTTTTATAAGCGCTTTTTTTATGTCTCTGAGGACGCCTCGGTTGTATTTATTTGGGGCTTTTGCTCCGTTCCGGTTCCGGGTTTTGTCATGAGGCCAGCCGCAATTTCCTTATTGATGTTAATCAGGACATCAAGCTTTTCTTTTTTGGGGTCGGACAGGATTTCGAGTTCTCGTTTGAAGATAAAATTCGCGAGATTGATGATATTGCTCCTGATCTGCGAATCGTGACCTTCGCCCTTGTTCTCAATGGCCGTATCATAGAAGAGCATCCAGAGTTTACGATTGTAGAGCAGGGTTTGTTCAATGATATCCTTATTGGCGTTGTCCCAATCATCCTGAAGGTCCTTGATCATCTTTGCGGATTTCAGCAGAATTCTGCCCTCCAGCTCGCGCTGATTGGTTTCGTTCTTTTGTGCGCTGCTGCCATAAAGGCTTGCGGCATCGGCGTGGCTTTTACCCGGCTTGTTGTGCATGGCTAACGAGCTCCGTTTCGTGTTCAATCAGTTGTTTTGCGACCTTCATCGCCTTGTAATATTTGTCATCCATAATCGCGTCATTGATCTGCATAAAAAAGATGGAAGACGAGGGGGAGGCCTTTTGAATGTCTTTGATCATGTCAAAATAGGTTTTATGCATTTCGCGTGGGTTAGGCGAGAGATACATGCATTGAATCAGGAAATACACACGTTTGCATGGCGTGTCGGCTTCAGCCTCCTGCATAACATCTTTTTCGCGAAGAATTGCCGCGTCTCCGGCAATATGAAGGCGCGTGCGATTGCTGTCATTGGTCAGCACAGCTTCGCCGATTAAGATTTTTTCACCTGGTTTGAGATCGATTACGAGGGCCATCGGAATTCTTCCTTTCTTGGGTCATTTGGCTTCTGCCGGTTATATTACCAGTATAGCATACGAGCCGTTAACAAAAAATAACTATCACTTAAAATTCTACGCGCATTTCAAATAAGAGTAGGGCGTAAGAAAAGGCCCGGATTTCTTCCGGGCCTTTGGTAATAAGGTTATCTGTTTTGTTATTCGGATTAGAACAACTGAAGCACGGACTGCGCTGACTGAGACGCCAAGGACAGGGCGGTAACACCCAAGGCCTGACGAGTCTGTAGAGCAAGCAAGTTCGCGCCTTCTTCGTTCTGGTCAGCAACCACGAGGTCGTCACGGCCAGCTTCCAGGGTATTGATCGTCTGGAATGTAAATTCCTGACGCGTCTGGATAATGGCCAAGTCGTTCGCGATAGAAGACCCGAAGTTTCTGACGTCCTGGCGTGCAGCAAAGATGTCATCAATTGCGGTCTGAACAGCTTGTGAACTAACGAAATCACCTTCAGCAATACCAAGGCCGGCAGATGTAAAGTCAACGCCGTCTGTGGTTAGTCTGTTGCTGGAGTCTTCATTGAACACTGTGATCAAATCGTCACCAGTGAGCAGGTTAATCCCTTGATAGGATGAATCTGCAACAAGGCCATCGATTTGCGTTCTTACGTTGTTGAAATCTTCCTGGAACTGCGCAAGGTTGGCAGAAGAGCCAACGAATGTGAAGTTTTCAGAGAAGGAGTCACCAACTGCTGTCAGCGTACCATCAGAAGCGCCTGTACCAAAACCAAAGCTTGTTACATCACCAGCAGTGTTGGCCTGTAATGCAAGTCCGATCTGACCAACAGAGTCAGCGGCTTCCAGAACAATTTGACCGGTTTCGGTGTCGAACGAGGCTGTAACTCCGGAAACGCCACTGTTGTTCACAGCGTCGATCACATCCTGAATTGAGTCAGTGTCGGCAACAACGCCAAGATCGGTTTGGCTGCCATCAATGGTCAATAGAATGTCAATGTTGTCACCAGTCGCCAAATAGTTTGCGGCATCAAGTGTTGCACTGGCTTCAAAAGCACCGTTGACTTTACCGGCGCCACTGATTGCGGAGCGGATTTCACGGCCGGCAACAAGTGTACCACCATCTCGTCCTGCAGCCGTCGTAACCGGACCATTGTTGGTTTCAATACCGACAACGCCATCAAGACCCAAGCGAGCAAAGCCTGCAGTGGTCAATGAGTTTGCTGCACCTTCGTCAATACGCACAACGGCGTTTTCAGAAAGTGATTCAATCTGGAGTTGTCCGCCATTACCGACAGAAGCACGAACGAGTGCGCCTGCTGCACGGTTGGCACCAATGTTGGCATTACCATTAATCAGCGCCACAATGTCGTCGACTGTGTCACCTGCCGTCAGAGCAATTTGCCCTGTGGCGGATGTTCCATCAGCCAGAACAACGTCAATAGCGAACTGGTCAGATGCGCCGTCAACAATAATTGTGCCGTCGACTAGGTTCGCGCCAAGTGAGCGCAAGTCTTCGTTACCAGTGAAGTTCACAAAACCCTCAGCTGAACGAATTTCAGCCAGAGCCGCTTGTGCAATGGAATCAGCCTGGTCAATCAAAGTAGATAGACCGGAGATACCGTTGTCAGCTTCTTCAATCACACGAATAGATTGACCAATACCATCAAGAAGACGGCTAAGGTCACCCGCGCGGTTGTCGAGTGCTTCGGCAGCAAAGAAGTTTTGAGGTGAATCCAAAGCAGAGTTAATTTTCAAACCTGTGGCCAGACGCTCTTGCGTTTGGTCAATCAAGTTCTGTGTGTTCTGCAATGAAAGTAAGTTTGTCCGCAGAGCTGCGGTTAGTACTACATCGGAAGACATAATAATTTCCTTTCCTAGGTTGTGTTATGCGTCCTGCATATAGCCCCATACTGGGACTACACTATTCAGAATATAACACATTTATGAACAGAGTGTTAAGATTATTCGATGAAAAAGCCTTTTTTGCCCATTTTTTCTATAGCCTGGCTTAATGTTTGATCCAAAGCTCTTTTTTGTTTGCTTGGGTCGCGGATAGGGGCATTGTTTTCGAAAATCTTGATGTTTCCATTCTTGATGGTTTTCAATAATTCCTCTTTGATTTCGTTTATGGTCTTGTTGCCGTTCATCATTTTAATGGCTTCTTTTTGTACATCGTCTACGGGAATCATCTCATAATTAGCGCTGAAGATGAATTTGGCGTGATGTTGTTGCGCTTGATACTTTGTGTAGGGCTTTACCTTGGGTTTTTTGGGATTGGTTTTTGTCACATTTGAGGGCGCGAGATGCATTTTTAAAGCGTTTTTGAGGAGTATTTGCACAAGAATGCTTTTTGTTAAGTTTTCGTATGTGGCTTTTTGATTAGGATCTGCGTTTTTAAGAACGAGACCCAATAGTTCTTGGTAGGAAAACCGTGCGTTTGGGCTTTCGCACATTGTTCTGAACGCATGGGCGAGATTCGGGTCGTTTAGCACAATTTCACCGCCGCCCGTTCCATCCTCTACAAACGTATGCAATGTGTTGTCTTTGACTTCTAGAGGGATTAGCTCAGCACTGAAATACATGCTTTCAATGATATCCAGCCCCTTATCAGCCGGTTTTGTATCTTTATGACTTATAATGCTGTACCTAAACTGCCGATTAGAGAAGAAGTCGATGTATTGTTCCTTGGCAGAGACATCCTTTATGGCGTTCAGAAATTCCTGTGTTTTTTCCGGCAGGTTACTGGTGTGGAGCATTTCGATGGAGGAATCGCCCACATATTGCAGATCATGGTTTTTGATCATTTCTGCGAATTCACTAAAGAAAAACGGGTTGTTTTCGGTCTCCAGATATTCATGCAGGATATAAGAGTCATTATTAAAGGTCGCGAAGTTCTCCTTCACTGTTTCCACGGCCTTGCGCATGCTGGTGCCCTCGGGCATGAATTCGTTGAGGGCCCGCACGAGCAGCTTTGCCTGATCAATTTTTTCCGCGTTGGTTTCAAACTTTGTGGTATGGATGAGCAGCATTTCACGCACCGACCGCAAAGGGCCCCAGCCCGGCATGACGTTATAGGAGATGCAGGCGAGGCCGTTAGGGGTTAGTTGTTCCTGACAGATTTTGAGGATTTTTTCGCGCACAAAATCCGGCACCCATGAAAATACGCCGTGACAGATGATGTAATCGAATTTGCCGTGATCCTTTTCGTTCAAATCCATGATGTCGAGCGCTTCGAACGTGATGTTCTCCAGGCCCAAATTCTTCTTGTGTCCATTGGCTTCATCAATTTGCACGGGGGATAAATCATTGCCGAAGAATTCAGCGTCCGGGAAATCCATCGCTAAGGGGAGAATGTTTCCACCTCCGGCGCAGCCTAGCTCCAGCACGCGGGCTTTTGTGATGTCGGCTGGTTCAAGGCCCATAAGCATGGCGACAACAGCCTGATGCTCTGGATGGGTGAGGGGATAGGCATAGCTCTCATAAGGCGTTTCGTTATAGGTTTCGCCGGTTTTGGTGTCTCTTAATGTTTGTGAATCTGTGGCCATCTGGGTGGGCTCCGTGTTGTTGCTCGAGAAAAGCTAGCACCATTGGCCAGTAAAAAAAAGGGGGCGCACCAGACAGGTTGGGTTCAAAAGGGGCCACCATTCTGGTGGTCTTGGAAGGCTTTGCCCGATGCGCCCTTTTTTGGGTTTTCCACCTGTTCACTTGTTCTCAAGCTTTAAGGCGGAAGGGGTTTTCAGGTCTCCGTGACGGCCGGGGGTTAGGGATTGCCGGGTAGCATGACCCAGCCAATCACGAGAGACCTAAACTTTATTATCTCAAGCTCAATAGATCCTGAGTCATCTGGTCGACGGTTGTGATCACCCGTGTACCGGCGCCAAAGGCCCGCTGGGAAACAATCAACCGCGCGAATTCATCCGCCAAATCAACGTTTGAGGCTTCGAGTGTGGAAGGTTCCACAAAGCCCGCACCGCCTGTTCCGGCTTCGCGTAAGTTTTCCTCACCGGATTCTTCGGTCTCTGAATAGGCCGTCCCGGAGACTTCCGTTAATCCGTTAGAGTTCGCAAATGTGATCAATGGCACCTGATAAAGGTCGGTTGAGGCACCGTTGGAGAACCGCGCAACAATTCGGCCATCACGTGTCAGCTCGACGCCTGTTCTCAGGCCAAGCTCCGCTCCGTTCTGGTCAGAGAAGATCACGTCGAAATTTCCGGCGAATTGCGAGAAACGCTCAACGTCAATGCTGATATTTTGCAGGGATGAGCCGTTGCCCCAGTTGATCCCGTTTAACTGTATATCAACGTCGCCGTTTTCATCAGGCACAGCATTCAGTGTTCCATCACCGTCAAAGTTGAGCAGGCCACGTGAAATTTGTGTCCCATCGGGCTCAAAGATCCGCACTTCCCACCAACCTTGTGTGTTGGGGTTGTTGATGTCAGCGATGGTTGGGAAGACAAAGCCTTCTGTTCCTGCTGATGTCGTGTTGCCGACCGGGAATGTTGGAGCGGGAATGGGCACACCACTTGCTATGGCCGCGCCACCCGCACCTTCGAAGTTTAGATCGCCAAAGATTAAATCACCGACGTTATCTGTGAATTCCAGCGTCGTTGCCGGATCGGCATTCACAGATTCAACAATCAAATCACCGCCCGGGGTTAGGCGGGCTTCGACTTCACCGGCAAAGCTATTGTTGATTGCGGCAATGAGTTCACCAACGGTCTGGAAACCGACGTTCGCACCAGCAACAGCCGCATCTGTGTCATATTCAAATGTAAATGAGGTTACGCCTGCGCCGCCGGGGTTTACATCAATTGTAAATGAATCGCCTTCTGCAACGGTTGCCGCCCCAAAGACAACGCCAACGTCGTCTGTATTTGATAGCACGGTGGTTGAGTTTGAGACGCCAAGGGGGGTCGGAGACTGAACGTGATAGAATTCGAAGTTCAGCGTTTGTGCTGAGCCAAGAGAGTCAAATACGGTCAATCCACGAGAGAATTGCTCTTGTCCAACGGCTCTAACGGTTCCGTCTGTTCCAACTTCCCATGTTGTTCTTGCCTGGTCAGCATTCAGGTTAATGGCGAGGTTTGCATCCGTGGTAGGTCTCGTTAAGCCGCCAAGGAAGGCCACATCTGCAGGAACCAATGAGGTCAAATCCCCCTGGTTGGCTGGCAGATCGCCATTGGCATCAATGGGCCAAGCATAGAGCACAAAGCCTGCAGCATTTCTGAGAAGCCCTTGCGAGTCTTCACTGAATTGTCCGGCGCGCGTGTAAAGCTGATCTTGTCCGAAAGCTGTTGAACGGCGAACGGGGAAGAACCCGTTCCCTGAGATCGCAGCATCCGTTCCAGAGGATGTTTGTTGAATTCCACCTTGTTGGTCAACGCGCTGAATACGGTTTACCGAAACGGTTCCTGGTGAATATGTCGACAAGCGGCTGGCTGTCGTCACCAAGCTTTGAAAGCTGGCTTCGGAGCGCTTAAAGCCCGTTGTGCTGATGTTGGCGATGTTGTTCGAGATAATCGCGGTATTTTGCGATTGCGCGAACAGCGCGGATACGCCTGTGAATAGTGATCCAAAAAGTCCCATGATTAGTCTCCTTTTCTAAGAATTAATGAGTTCGGGGTGTTTTGTTGAACGTTTGGTTTGGTTTTAAAAATCATATGTTTGGTGCTCCTTATCTGACGAGGTTTGTGAGATTTTCGAGAATCTCATCAACGGTTTGTATGACCCTGGAATTTGTGCCAAAGGCCCGCTGGGTTGTGATCAGTAAGGCAAATTCATTACTGAGATCGACGTTTGAGTTTTCGAGCCTTGAGGTGCTCAGTGTTCCTGCACCTTGTGTTCCCGCGAGGCTGAGGAAGACTTCGCCTGAATCTCCTGTTTCTGTGAAGGCCGTACCAGATATATCCTGAAGTCCATTGGGATTGTTAAATGTTGCTAATGGAACTTGATATATCGCCGAGGTTTGTCCATTGGAAAATCTGGCGTATACAATGCCATCACGGTCAATTTCTACGCCGGTTTGTGTGCCGATGCCCGCACCATTTTGGTCGGAAAACACGACATTATATGGCCCTGAGAGCTGGCTTGTGCGGCTAATGTCTAAAACAATGGATGCATCTTCCGCCCCGGCTGCGAGTGGGTTTCCATCAACATCTGTCGGGGTGTTTGTGAAGTTGATGGCATCAAGGTTAATTGAACCATCAACCGGAACGCCGAAAGCATCCACAGGCGTGTTGAGCGATCCCGTTCCATCAAAATTCAGAAGCCCTTGGCTTAGAACCTGCGTCAGGGAAGGGTCGTCCGGATCAACGGTTGTGATTGTGAGCTCCCACCAGCCTTGTGTATTTGGGTTTGTTAAGTTGTCAAAGGCAGGGAATCCAGGCTGGTCAGGATATGTCCCTCCGGCCAAATCGGCATCGGGTTCAAAAATAAAGTCCGGCACTGCATCAGGGTCAGGGATAATATTGAGCGTGTTTGCCCCCGATAAGGGTGTGCCGGGGCCGTTTTCCTGGAGTTCAATTATGGCCGTTGGGTCGACAGCCTGAACCAGCAGTTGCCCCTGATCGTTAAACCGTGCTTCGATTTCGCTGCCGCCGCCGTGGGCTTCGATGGCATTGAGGAGGCCTTCACCTGTCGCAATTTGATTAAGCGCAGGATCATCGCCGGTCGCAATATCTACGAATGTGTATGTTTCCGTCACACCGCCGACGATAATATCAAACGTGTCCCCATTATTAATTCCCGATAGAGGACCGCTTCCTCCGGGCACCATTTGGGTGTTTATGTCCATTTGAATGTTAACGTTGCCGCCGAAATGGGCCATAGGGCCGACGATTTTGCGGTATTCAAGATTAATGTTTTGCGGATTGCCCAATGTATCAAAAACGCCAATGCTGCGGCTAAAATGAGCTTCTCGACCGGTTATAGGTAATTGCGATGAGGGAGCAAAGCGGTGCGGGTCATAATCAGTCTGGTTCGCGTCAAGGTTTACAGCAATTTCTGCCTGTGTTGTCGCAAGAACAGTAGTCTGGAAAATATTCACCTGTACGGGGACAAGACTCGTTGGGTCAGTTGGCACGGTTGGCGCTGTTCCTGTTTGATCAAGAGCAATGCCGTAAAGAAAGTAACCTGCAGAATTTCTTAAAAATCCATTGGCGTCCTCACCAAATTGCCCGTTGCGCGTATACAAAACGGCATCATCTACTGTCGCTGCTGGGGATTGTCGAACGACAAAAAATCCTTCGCCCGTTATGGCCGCGTCTGTAGAGGAGCTGGTTTGTTGAATTGTACCCTGTTGGCTTACGCGTTGAAGACGCGTTGTAAAAACACCGCCCGTATTGCTGTCCGTTAAACGACCAAAGGATGTCACGATATCGGAGAACGCGGCCTCTGATCGTTTATAGCCAATGGTGTTCAAGTTCGCGATGTTTTGCGAAATGAAACCTGTGCTTTGCGATTGAGCGTTTAGGCCCGATGTGCTTGCATATAAAGATCCAAAAAATCCGACCATTTTATGCTCCTGTTTCTCTTTGTTTATTCATTATGGGTCACCCGGGTCGTCATCGCCGCCGTCACCGTCAGGGTCGTCTACATCACCATCGTCACCATCCCCGTCATCGGGTGGATCTACGTCATCTGTTGGTGGTATAGGGGGCGGTGGTTCACTGACGTTTAGAACGTTACCCAGAGAAATGGCGCGATCACCTACGAGAAGGAAAATCAGGCCGTTTTGCGATTCAACGCCGCGGACTTCTCCGGTTACGACTGTGGTCGAGTTGATTGAGTTTCCATCTATATCAAGCGCGTCAATGCGAACAGAGTATGTGCCGGGTTCTACGGTGTTTCCATCGTTGTCCTTGCCGTCCCATGTGAATTCGTTTCGGCCCGTATTCCCCGGTATGTCTTGTTCGAAGATGATTTCGCCTTCTTCATTTTCAATGCGGAACACGCTATCGATGGCTTCACGGTCCAGAGCATACGTGATATCGACCGGGCGAGTGCCATCGAAGTTGAATTCAGCACTAATGTAACTGACATCCTTGCCGACATAGCCAATAGAGCTGCTGAGAGCGTTTCCGATTTGTAAGGACAGCAAGCTGTCCAGGCGCTGGTTTGTGTTGATTTGCTGTTCAACCCCGGTAAAGGCCACGATCTGGTTTGTAAATTCCGTCGTATCCATGGGGGAGAGGGGATCCTGGTTCTGGAGCTGTGTGGTCAACAACGACAGGAATTGGTTAAAGTCCTGCGCGAGCTGATTACTGGCACCGCCCGTTTGGTTGTTGCCTCCAATCACTGATCCTAATGTTACGTCACTCACCATTTTTTGGTGCTCCTTGTTTTACTGTGCTTTAAACCAAAATGTTATAGCTGGTGTGGCCCGTTTCGGGGTTCACGTCCCAAGTCATTGTGGTTTCGATTAATTCTTCTTCGCCGTCCTGCCCATCCGGTCCTCTGCCCATTGGGCCTTGTCCGTCGTGACCGCCGTTGTGGTTGAAGTCGTGTTGCTCGTTTGCAAGCTCAAAATTCAGACCCGAACCATCGGCATCCATTCCAGCATCCTGAAGGGCGCGGTCCAAAAGCTGCGAATCACGTTGCAGCATCAAATGTGTTTCGGGCTTTTCAGAAATGATGGTGGCTTTTTCAGCCTTGCCCTTTGTGAATTCCATGCGCACTTCAACACGCCCTAAATCAGGTGGATCAAGGCGGATGCTAATGTTGCGGTTTTCGCCATTGGCCCCGGACTTTTTGATCGTTGCGGCAACCATTTGTGTTGCTGGGTGTGCTTGTCCAGCGCTTTGGGCTTGTGTCACAAGGTTGGCAAATTGTGCTGTGTTGTTGATAATCGATCCGGCATTTTGTGCGCCGTATTCATCAATTCCGAAGGCCCAATTTGACGCGAGATAAAGGGATCCATTCATTGTAAAGGGCCAGCCCTGAAGAAAGCTGAGGTTTGGGCTTACGCCTGGGGCTTCACTATGTACTTGCTGGCCTTTGCTGCCCATGGCATCGGATTTTCCATCTTGTTTCTCATTGGCGGCGAATTGCTTCAGAAGGTGATCGAATGTGTCGAAATCTGAATCTGTGGGCAGACCTTCATCGGGAAGGGCGGCCGCCTGATAGCGAGGGTCTACTTTTTGAATGAGCAGGGCG
>CAYGQP010000024.1:0-745 GCA_964352115.1 uncultured Micavibrio sp.
ATCAATCGGGTTAAAAATACCACCCAGGGGATTGGATCGGGCGCGGGGCGCGGGGGTCAAAATCTTTATCATCACATCCATTATATTAGCCGGAATAGAGCAGGGGAGGATGGGGAGAAAGCGGTTCTCTTTGATCGTGAAAATGAGGGTGTAGAGCGCCAGGCATTCTTTGAGCGGTGCAGGGATGATCGGCATCATTTTCGGATGATTATCTCGCCAGAGCGTGGATCAGATATTGAAGATTTTAGAGGTTATGTTCGGGATGTGATGGCGCGCGTTGAGAAGGATTTGGGTATGAGGTTGGATTGGGTTGGCGCGGTTCATTATGATACGGATGATGTTCATGCGCATGTGATTATTCGGGGTAAAAATGAGCGCGGTGAGGATCTGGTGATCGGCCGTGACTACATCGCTTTTGGCATCCGCGCACGGGCGCAGGAGATTGCCACTGAGCTCTTGGGTGAGCGTTCTATAGAAGAGATTCAAAAGAGCTTAGAGAAAGAGGTGGATGCTTTGCGTGTCACATCTTTGGATCGGTTTATCGAGACGCAGGCTGGCGATGACCAGGTTATTGATGTGCGCAGGGATAATAACTTTGGGAAGTCGGCGCATTATGAATCTGTTTTGAAGGGGCGACTGCGGTATCTGGCTTCAAGCGGTATGGCGGTTGAGCAGCCGCCAGGTGTTTATGCTTTGAAAGAAGGGTATCGGGATGTTCTGACAAGCATTGCCACGCGTAATGACG
>CAYGQP010000024.1:755-11694 GCA_964352115.1 uncultured Micavibrio sp.
TGCTGAAAAAGCTCTATAGCCGGATCGAGGGTTTGGATGATTTGAATATCTATTCCTTAAAGGCCGGTGAGGGCCAGGTGATTGAAGGGCGGGTTTTGGATAAAGGGCTGGCGGATGAGCTGAGCGATAAGAAATATATCGTTGTGGAGGTGCTCTCTGGCGGGAAGCATTACGTGCCGGTTGGGGAAGCCTTTCATTATGATGAAATAAACAAAGGTGGCTTGGTGCGGGTGCGGCCTTTTGATCATTCAAGCGGAAAGGCGGATTATAATATCGCGCGCATTGCTGGCCAGAATGAGGGCATTTACGATATTGAGAGGCACCGTGCCTATATTGAGAAAGAACAGAGCTATATTGAAGAAGAGGCGCGGGAGGGATATCTAGCTTCTCATATGAAGCGCTTAGAGACTTTGGCCCAGAATGATGCGGCCACAGAGGTAGGGCAGGGGCGCTACGCCATCCCGGATGATGTGATAGAGCGCGGCAAAAACATCTCGGCCAAAATCAATGCGCGCGAGCGTAAGCGCTTTTATCCGAAGCTGGATATTCTCTCATCCCATGCGCCGGAAGATATGGTGGGTGCCGCTAGAAAAACCTGGCTGGATAGAGAACTCTATAAACGGGGTAAGGGCCAAGGCAGCATTGTTGATCAATCTTTAGAAACTGCGCTTCAAAAGCGTCAGAAGTGGCTTGTTGATCAAAAGCTGGCAATGATTCAATCCAATGGAGAGTTTGCGATGAGGAAATCAGCGATGCATGATTTAAGCGTCTTGGAAGTGCATGAAAAAGGGAAGTATTTAGCCAATAAAGCAGGTTTGAGTTTTAACGACAGGAAAGTCTCAGAACATGTGCCTTATGGCTATTTGGGTTATACCGAACTTGAAACTGGCAAATGGGCGGCCTGCATGCGCGGGCAAGAGTTGCAAATGGCGCGGATTAAAGGCGCGCCTGAAATTGAGAAGAAGCAGACCGTCCACTTTAAAGAGATTGAGCCCGGCACTTTTGAGATCAGGGCGGCTGAGCACCAAAAACAGCGTGATCAGCAGGAGAGATTCCGCGGGCGCGATGATGATGACAATGAAAGGGAGCTATAATCATGGCAAAGGCAAAACGTGTACAAAAGACGGTGTATTTTGATGCGGCCGTATGGGAGGCGCTCGAGAAGCAAATGAAGATCTCTCACAATCCCAATGTCTCTGCGATTGTAAATGATGGGCTGCGCTATGCAATGTTTCCTGAGCACCGCAATGACCGTGATGCGGATTTAGTGAAGCTGTATAACCAGTTCTCATCCTCACTGGCCTCGCATCGCAAAAAAACAGCGCGTGATATGGCCTTTATCCAAGAGCTGATCTTGAAATTCTCACATGAGTTTTTTATGCATCACCCGTCTATTCCCGATGAAAACCGGGAGCCGCGCGAAGTGGAAGCCAATGTGCGGCTCGATGCGTTCATGGAGAATATTGTGCGCAATATGGGAGCCTTAAAACCTTTATCAGATCGTGAGGAGAGCTAAGTTATGGCTTTGCGGCGTGTTGGCAATCAATTTATGGATGAAGAAGAATATGAAGTGCATGCTATTGGTACATGGGCCTTCTTCCTCTTTGTGATTGGCGCTGTGCTTACCGGCTATCATATCCAAGACATTGTCCCGCAAGACTGGCCACAATGGGGCCGATTTGCAGCCACAATCTTACCGTCTGTAATCATCGGCGGGATCTTAGGATCACTCAGCATTTTTATCCGCTTTGCCTTCTTTATTGCTGCGTTTTGGGGTGGTTTAGGCTTGGTTCTTTATTGGGTTTGGATGAATATATAAATTTTTTGATATTATTGTGGTTCAGATAATTCGCATATTTGAGCATATATCCGGTAATTTGAAGCGGATAACCCTGAAAAACTTGCATTTTTTACATTGTTCATAATATAAAGCTTCATGCAAAAAGGCCAGGTTTTAGAATATTTACAGCGAGCTGTTTCTCATTTAGATGGGCAAGGGCGTTTTGAAGGGGGGCAAATGTTTCGCCCAACCCAAGCGCAGGCTATTGCTGCTTATGATGAATTTCTTAATAGTGGCCGCCTTCCTATGAAGGAAAGGCTAAAGGGGTATTTTGAAATCCCTACAGGTGTTGGAAAAACTGCTATTTTTACAGGCCTATCATGTACAGCTCATGATATAGCTCGTTCGGAGGGGCAGGATCTTAAAACGCTTATTGTTGTGCCCACGCGTGACTTATTAGCACAAACAGAAAGGGCTATCCGTAAATTTGCCCCTTCTCACACAGATAGCGTTGGCTTTTATGGAGATAGAAGAAAAGATTTAAGTAAGCCAACAACTATTATGACATATAACGCTTGGGTTGATTTGACTCTGGCAGGCGTCATTGGCTCACATAATGTAGATATTCTTATTTCGGATGAAGCGCATAGAGGTACTTCTGAAAATAGAGCTGAAGTTATTTTCCCTGCTTATACAGATAGGACAGCCCGTCTTGCTCTTACAGCGACATCATACTTCGACGATGAGAAATCAGTGCAGGCTACGCACCATAACTTGGTGTTTTCCAAGTCCTTGCTTGAAGCTGTAAGGGGCAATGAGCTTGCTGCTTATATTCAGCCACAACGATATATTATCCGCGTTTCGCCTGGGGAGTTTAAGGTGAAGTTTGGAGCAGCGGCAAATTCAACTGAGTTTAGACGTGCTGTTAAACAGGCTGCTTGGAATAAAAGAGCGTTAAAGATTTTTACGCACGGTTATGACAGGCGCACTGGTGATCTTTTAACTGATAACCAAGCCGCTTTTTTCACTGATGGTATTGATCAAGCCAATAAACTTCAAAAGATGTTGAATAGTTCGGCAACTCTAAGACAGCGTGCTGCAGCTAATGGCTATGAGCACGTTGCGGCCGCCATTCATTCTGGCCTTACATCTAAGGAAAGAGATGAAAGATGGGAAGCTTATTATGAGGGCCGGCTTCTAGCAATTATCGGAGATGAGCAGTTTAAGGAAGGCTTTGACCATGAGCCTCTTAAATCTGTTTTTGACTATCCGCATGGATCGCTTGTTGATAAATCTCAAATTCTTGGGCGTGGGGCACGTAAATGGTGGAATGAAAAAAAGGAACGCTGGGAAGGCTTAACGTTTATTGACACGATTGTTTACATCGGATCGGATGATCCGGATGAGGATGCCCGCTTGCGTTCGTTAGCTATTTTAGGTTCAGTGACGGCGCGTCAAGTTCTAGAGGAAAGCTATGTGGTTTCAGAAGAATTTGAAAGAGAGCCATACGAATTCAATTTACCAAGTGGAGGTGGTTACCGCGGTAGTTTTGAAATCGATGGTCAAAATATTGAGGAATACGCTGAATTAGATGATTTAGCGATTTTTGATGCAGAAAAACAGAAAATAGCAGATGAAGCTAATGCTCCCAGAATTGAGTATGACATTGATGATATTGTCCTATCGGCTCAGGAACATCTGAAACAATCAGGAAAACGTCCTAATACCAACGATAACGAGCTTATCAAATATGGCCCTCTCGAAGGAAAGACAACATGGCGTGCTGTGAATTCAAATTTGAATAGAGGTGTTTTTCCACCTTATAAATCATTAGCTCATCTACTCAATGCAAAATATATTGGTAAAAAACGGAAAATATCTTCTGATATTAGAGCAGACTACACGATTGTAGATGTTTTAGAAGCTGCCAGAACTCATTTGAAAAAGCATAAAAAACGGCCAAGTCAAATGAGTGGCGATGTAATTCTCGGCGAAGTTAAAATAAAAACAACTTGGCATGCTATTAATCAGCGGATACCGCAAATATCTAATCACAAATCATTATCAGAGCTTTTAAGTGAATATGGAATAGGTGTTCCAACACTTTCAGATATATTTGAGGCAGCTGTGGCATTTAAAGAAAAGACAGGTAAAAAACCGGCTACTTTTAGAGAAGCTAAAGTGGAATTTGGAAGCCAAAAGATAAAATTGAGATGGCGTGATGTCTCTGATCTTTTCAGAAGCGGTGAATATCAAGGATATAGCACTTTGGAGGAATTTCTGGATAAGTCAGACTATGATTTCGATAGTAATGGGGTTAACGATAACGGTAAAATCATAGATAATGATAGAGCATATGCTGACTATAGTGCTGAGGATATTCTTGCTGATGCGAGAGCTCATTTAGACATTTGTGGTTCAAGGCCAAGCGCTAGAAGTGAAAAACATCCTATTGTAAACTATAGGATTGATAAAACATGGGGAGCAATTAACATGGATTTATATCAAGGTCGTATCAAAGATACTTATTTTACTTCCCTTTCAAAACTTTTTGATGCGCATGATATTGCTAAGCATAAAACTTATGGCACAGATGCAGCGTTAGGCTAAATATTTAGGACAACTCCAAGATTATTTTAAATCATCACTTAGCTTATCAGAAACATTATCGGCGGTATCATCATAATTCATTTTTGTTTGATTGGGGTCAATAAATGGCTCTTTTCCGGTTGCAGACTCAATATTGAACTTAGGAATATCATTCTCCAATATCTCTAATTTTGGCACAATGGGCGCTGTAATCTCTCTATCTTTAAAGCTCTTATCTTCATGATATATGATCTTTGTGCATTTCACGGGCTGAGAAGCTTCAACGAGAATAAGCTGTTCATGGCCTGGAAAGTCGCGCATTTCATGTTTTTCTATTAAAGGGCGGCCGCGCTGCGATGTATTATCCATCGGCGCTTCGTATTTCATGGATTTGCGCTTAGAGCGTGAAGTGACTTCTATGGTTTGGTTGCCGCAAGACTCAGAGACATATTGCGCCGTGGCGAGATCATTGGTGGCAAAGAAAACCTGATGAGCGCAGCAGGAGAGAATACCGTTGCGTTTTTCGCGGCCATAGGTGACATCAAGCCAATTCAAAGACTGCACCACAGCCATCACGCGCACATTGTAGCCTGCTAGAAGCGTAAAAGCCGTGGTCATGGAATCGATGCGCCCTAACATATGAAATTCATCAAGCATCATGAGAACTTTATGTGGCTCATCCTCGCCTGGTTCTTTCATAGAGAGTTTTGTGATGACTTGTTCAAAGAATATGCGCAAAAGCGGGGTGAGGGTTTCGATTTGGCCGGTGAGAACGCCAACATAGATTGACATTTTTTCACGGCGCAGATCGTCAATTTTAAAGTCTGTTGCGGACGTGGCGGCATCAATAAGCGGATTATCCCAAAGATTGATGGCCTGATTGAGAGAGGATTTAACGCCAGAGCGCTCTTTCGCCGCTTTATTGGCAAAATTCATGAGTGATTTTTTGACCGTAGAGGCCAGCTCAGGATGAGTTTGAACGATATGGCGGCAAACATCACCAAGATCAGCTTCCGTGCCCAAGAGGCGGTTAATTGCGCCAATGGTGGAGGGCATAGACGCGCTATCAATCACATAGAGCGCCAGGCCTACAAACAATGCCCGCGCTTCTGAAGCCCAAATCGGATCGCTCTTTGGCGGGTCTTGGATGAGGATTTTGGCGATGACTTGTAAATCACTAACGCATTGATGGGGATCTGTGCTTACAGCATCCAAGGGATTATAGCGGTGCGATAACCCATGTTCATCCATCGGCGACCACATAAAGACATTTTGGCCGTGCGCGGCTCTAAATCCGGCTGTTTTGCGGTAATTTTCATGTTTCACATCAAAGCAAATGAGCGAGCCTTTCCAGGCCAGGAGATTAGGCACCACAAGCCCCACACCTTTGCCAGAGCGCGTGGGCGCAACCGCAATGCTGTGCGTGGGCTGATTGCTCATGAGATACTGGCCTTTATATTTTCCTAAAATCAGGCCGTCTTTTTCCAAAAGCTTGGCTTTTCTAATCTCACGCATACTGGCCCAGTGCGCTTTACCAAACAGATCTTTACCTTTGAACATTGTTTCATGGATTTGACCGGCGATGAAGATAAAGGCCAGGGCAGGGGCGCCAAAGGCAACAAACAGCCTTGATTGCATATCACCTGTGATCTCTTGACCGAAAATAAACAAAACTGAAAGCGGTGTGGCAGTATCAAGCGGCATTTGCGCCAGCAGAAAGTAGGTTAAAGAGGCGACATAAAAATAGATCAATAAACCGAATATAATCGATGTAGCGATAATGGCTGGTTTTTGGTCGGTAAGGGTCATGGGGTTTTCCTTTCTTACTTTTCTGGATACCAGATATCAGAGACAATGCGCTTGCCGCCTTCGCGTTTGAGCTGGATGACAATATCGATAATTGAGCGAATATAAGCCATAATCTGATCATGGGTGAGGCCAAGACCGGCCTGCATGACCATAAGGGCAATTTGCTCCAACGCGCCGCGCGGTGTATCGGCGTGAACGGTTGTGATAGAGCCGGGATGGCCTGTGTTCACGGCGCGCAAGAATGTATAGGCCTCTTTGCCGCGCAGCTCGCCAAGAAAAATGCGGTCCGGGCGAAACCGCAGCGAGGCTTCCAGTAAATCCTGAATAGAAACTTTGGCCTGACCTTGTTCGCCTTTAGAGGCGATCAGCGAGAGATAGTTTTGCTGCGCGGGCCGAACTTCAGGCGTATCTTCAATGGTGATGATGCGCTCGGAGGCATCAATTTCTTTTAAGATGGCATTGAGCAAAGTGGTCTTACCGGTCGATGTTCCGCCAGAAATCAGGATGTTTTTCTTGGATTGTGCCGCCTCTGTGATAAAGCCCTCAATGTCACCGCTATCATAGAGTTTTTGTAAATTATGCTGCGGGTTTTGTGCAGCAATATTTCGCTCAAAACTTGTTTTATCAAACGCCCCAAGCGCAGCATAATCACCGAGACTCATATCTTTGATGGTTTGTTTGCGGATGGAAAGCGCCACGCCAAAACGGGCAATGGGCGGGGTGGCAAATTGAATGCGCTCGCCGGTGGGCAGGGAGGCCGACATCAGCGGCTTAGCAAGCGCAATAGATTGATCAGAATAATTGGCCACCAAGCGCCCCAAACGCCATAAAACATCATTGGTAATGGCATCATCTTGAATATGCTCCATAGCAGGAGCGCCGGAGCGCTCGATCCAAAGCTCACCTGGCTTATTAACGCAGATTTCTGAGACGGTTTCATCACCCAGATAAGTTTGAAAAACACCTAAATACTGCTTTAAAAACACAGAATTTTTTGGCTCTGTCTTGGTTGGTGTGGGCGTTTTTTTGTTTTGGGCTGCTTTCATTTCATTACCTGCGCGGGATATTGCCGGCCACTTTGGAAAAATCCAGATCTTTGCCGACGAACACTTTAATCCGCGATCCTTGATCAATATGGATGGTGGGCGGAATGCCAATAGAGTTTTCAAGCGCAATTTCTGCGGCTCTTGAGAAATCATCCCCTGAATCAAGGGCCACCGTAGAGGTGTCATCATCATCCACAGATTCCACGCCAATGCGAATGCTGGCATCAATGAGGGACAGCAGGACAGATGAGCCAAAGCGCTCAAAGAAATGCGTATCTAACGTGCCTTCAAGCCCGGATCTGCCCAGATCATCTGTGCCAAAAGATCCGATATTAATGCTCACGCCGTCATGTCTGATCAGCCGTGTCCAAATCACAAAGACGCGAGATTGCCCGCGCGCTAGGCTTGAACGGTAGCGCCCAATGAGCTTAGAGCCTTTAGGGATGAGCAGATGCGAGCCATCAAATGAAAACACATCTTCGCTGACAATGGCGCGGATCATGCCGGGCAGATCGCTTTGAATAGCGGTCTCTAAAATGCCGTCGATCATCGTGCCTTGCGCAATCAGTGCATGAAGGTTTTGTAGCGCTGTGGCCTGGGCGGTTTCAACATCGGCATTAGCATATTGGCTGGCAAAGGCGAGGTTGGCATCACCGCTGCCGCCCAGCAAGGATGAAGCGCCGCTTGCACTGGAAATCACGCCATTTGAAGCGGTTGATTCAGGCACGTTATCGGTTGAGCTATCATAGATGATTTGCGCCGAATTGAGGCGTTGCTCTTCGCGTTTTTGAAGCTCGCGCGCCATGCGCATCGCTTCTTGCTGCATTTGATAATCACGCTGCGCTTTTAAAGGATCACGGGCTGCGCTTGCATTGATCGGCAAGGGTGCAGTTTCAGGCTCAGGGGCAGCCAGTTCAATATAGGGATCATTCAAAGCAGGTGGCGGCTTAAATTCTACGTTTTCGGCCCTAGTGAGGGGCGCTGGCTCGCTCTTGTTCATCCCATCCATGGCCACAACAATGATCGCAAGCATGCCCAGGCCAATCAGGCCGATAATACCAAACTTGGACATATCGGAGCCTTGCGCGACCGATGGAATATCTCGGTCGCCGCTGATCGTGGTTTCTGGCTGTTTTGTCTGATCTTGATCCATTATATCTAGCCCTGCTTAATTGTTGAGATTTGTGGTCTTTGGGGCTTCAAAATAACTGGCTAATTTCCCGAAAAACCCTTCTTCTTCCTCACCAAATCTCGGTTTTTGTCCTGGGATAGGTATGCCGGCAGCGATCTCAAACTCTTTTTCTTCAATCTCGGCTACGGGAATAATCTCTTTTGTGGTTTCATCGGGCGGCGCAGGGTGATCATCATTAAAGATGCAGGTGGCTGTATCGCCATCGCGCAGCGTAAATTGCCGTCCGATATTGGCAATCACGAGATACTTGCCTTCAACATTAAAATTGACCAAACGCTCATGACCCCTCTCATCAACAGCAAAAACGGCTGGCATGACCTCAAAATCATTAAATTGCAGATAGGTAAATGTGCCATCATCAAAGGCGCGAATGGGGCGCAGGCGCTTTGATCCTGAATAGCTGTAATCAAAATTAAGTCCAGTTGGCTCGCCGTGGCTTAAAGGATCATAAGAAGAGGATGCGCTGCCTATATTGGCGAGCTGGTAATCGGTTTCGGCTGGATAGCGGAATTTAAGCCGAAAGGTGAGATCTTCTGAATAATAAGAGCCAGCCTGATCCGCTGTGAGTTCAAAGGTATAGATGCGCTTAGAGGTGAGTACGGTCATATTGGTCTGCGCATTTTCTTCTAAAGGCTTGATGAAAAGAATATTAGGCCTATTGGGCTTCATCACTTGCCAGGCTTCAGAATCCCCTAAAGAGATGGTTTCAATGCGCTCGCGCTGAGAAAATTCAATCGCTGTCGAAAACCCGTAATGGGCATTGAGAGCAAAGACCTCATGCTCGTTATAGGTAATGGTTTTCACGCGCGCATCCGCAGAGCCAGGGCGCGGTTTTTTACCGGCAAAGCTGGGCGTTGAAACGCCCACGCATAGGGCCAATATCATAATCAAAAGGGATGGTTTAAAATTCATCTGACTTTCTCCAAAGTTTCAGGGTTAATGCGGTAGCTGGTAACTTGAAAGCCAAGCGGGTTTGAAAACCGCTCGCGCATGCGCACAGGTTTTTGGGTGTATTGAAACTGAATAATCGCATTCCAGTGGCTGGTTTTTTGGCGATCATTCTCGCTTATCTCTTTTAAAAACCGTACTGAGGCTGTGTTTTCATTTAAGAATGAGACGGATTTGATCTTGATATCGATATGAGCATTCCCGCCAAGCTTAATCGAAGGGTTATCCGGGTTTTGCGCAGACCAGAGTTCTTGATGCTCTTTTAAGGCCAGCCCGCCCGACATCAGCGCGACGGTCTCATAATTATCCTTCAATATGGCTGGATTATATTGCTCGCGCAGACTGACATAGCGCACCAGATTGGCCTCTGTAATGGCCTGATCTTCTGAAAGCAACCCTTTGCTGAGACCCTTGGTGACTTCCATATACCCCGTATGTTTATCAACGCTGATCACATAAGGCTCGAAGGTCTTTAGGGGCAGGAGGAGCAAGAGGCATAAAAGTGAGAGCGCCGCTAATCCCAGTGAGATACTGGCAATGATCCAGGCGGCCCGACGGGATTTAAGCGCGCCAGCGACGATCTCTTGATCCCAGCTCGAAGCCCTATCATAGTAATCGTCTCTGTTTTTTGATTTTACGCTCATTTAAAACCCTCTGATATCCTTAATGGCTTGGCCAACGCGCTGACGCGTGGCCTTATAGGTTTGTTTAGGGTAACGCCCTGCATTGGCCAGCCAGACGCCGCCTTTTGTCATGGGGGCAGGGGTGCGCCGCATAAGCCGTCCGCCCGCTCTTGAAGCCCATGCTCCTGCGCTCAGTGTAGAGAGCGATAGCCCGCCTGTGATAGAAGCGGCCATATTCATGACTTGGGCCAGCAATAAAACAGAGACAAAGGCAGTAAATAAAAACGGACCCAAAGCTGTAAGCAGTTCATTATTGGGAGATGAGTTGGCCTCCATGAATTGCAACGGCCCTTCGGCGAGCGTAAGCAGCAGCGCTAAAAGTGTATAGACGAAAATCGGGATGATTGCGTAATTGAGCAGCGTTCTAAGCCAGCCTTCAAAAAGATTGCGCGTATTGGCGAAAATCAGAAGCAAAATAAACAAAGGCCCAATGGCCAGCAAGATGCCCACGGCCAGCTTGGCCAGAATAATCAGCATGGCGGCAAAGCCTGTAAAAGCAATTGCGCCGATCCAAACAGAGAACGCATAGATATAAAGCCCCATATTTGACCATCCGGCCGCTTCGAGCAACGATTCAGAAACTTCCATAGCGCGGTCATAAAAGCTCGATAGGGCTTGATTGGCCGTAATTTGATCACCGGCGGACGGATTAGAAAAAGCCTGGGCTGCGCCTGCCATAATTTGCCCAGCCGCATCGGACGGTAAATCTGTGGCTATGTTATAGACCAATAGGAAAAAGGTGTCCCATTCCGTGGCAATGAGCAGCAGGACAATGATTTTAATCGAATTTACGATCAAGTCCGGCGCAGAAAACCGGCCGCTGACAATAGCTTTATATCCAAAGACGGCAATAAAGATGATAAACATCAAACGCCAGAGCACGCCGATAATG
>CAYGQP010000025.1:0-11635 GCA_964352115.1 uncultured Micavibrio sp.
TAATCAGCCCATTCTTGCATCATCTTTTTTCGTTCATCCAAAAATTGCGCCCTATCATAGGCGCGTTGAACCATACTTTTTGGGGCATGGGCGAGTTGACGGTCAATCACTTCATGACGATAGCCAAGCTGTTCTTTAATGGTGGACATAGCCAACGCACGAAAGCCATGACCTGTCATACGTCCCTTAAAGCCCATGCGTCCTAAGCCCTGTAAAATTGTATTGTTACTAATGTGTTTGCGCGGAGAATGGTGGCCGGGGAAAATCCAGTTCCATTTTTCATTGTGTTCTTTCAAGTCACGCAAAATTGTAACGGCCTGTTTTGATAATGGCACAATATGTTCATTCCGCATTTTCATACGTTCGGCAGGAATAACCCATTGGGCATCGTCCAGATCAAATTCATCCCACGTAGCCTCTATCAATTCTTTGGTGCGCACAAAGGTCAGCATAAGCAACCGGATGGCGTTGCGAGTGTCGTTATGAAGTCGTGCATTATTGCGCTCTATCGCATCCAGAAGTTCCGGAATCTCCTTTATTTCAATACAGGCATAATGTTTTTTCACCACGGGTTTCAAAACCATCCCAATTTCGGATGCAGGGTTTACAAGTGCGGCTTCATTTATGATGGCGTATTTGAAAATCTGTGAACAATACTGGCGTAACCGGTGTGCAGGTTCATAAGCACCGCGCCCCTGTACCTTCTTTAACGCCCGTATAATATGCGCTGGCTTAATGTCCATAACCGGCAATGATCCGATTTCAGGAAAAATATCACGTTCTAATCGCCGTAGCATTGTGTTTGCATGACGCTCTGTCCATTTGTGTTTAAAGTTTTCATGCCATTGTCGCGCAAGTGATTCAAATGTGTTTTCAGCCTTGGTTTCCGCATCACGTTTTAGGCTATGTTTGGCTTGTTGGGGGTCGATGTTCTGATCCAGAAGTTTTCTGGCCTCTGTACAGCGTTCATCGGCCTCTTTGAGTGAAATTTCTGGATATACCCCGAAGGCCAACAGCTTTTCTTTGCTAGCAAAGCGGTACTTCATGCGCCAATATTTACTGCCATTCGGCATAACGTGAAGGTAAAGGTAAAGGCCACGTCCAGCCGCCAGCTTGTAAGCCTTTTCCTTTGGTTTAGCATTTTTACATTGCAGATTTGTTAAAGCCATTGGGGGTATCAATCCTGTCCACTTGATCTTGTACCCCCAAATATACCCTTAAAAATCTTGGATTTGGGGGTATCAAGTTTTTCTGTATTGGACAAATGATAAATAAAAAAGCCCTGAAAAGCAATGGTTTTCGGGCTTTATTAGACTGTATCGGATGGAAAAATGGAGCGAGTGAAGAGATTCGAACTCTCGACTTTCACCTTGGCAAGGTGACGCTCTACCCCTGAGCTACACTCGCTTAATAGAGGTGGAATAACGGCAATATAAGCATTTTAGTTTTGAATGCAAGAGAAAATGACAGGATCTGGGAGAACTGGATTTAGTAAAGCTCCCCCACTTTGATAAGCGGGACTTTATAGCCAATAGGTTCGTGATCAGGAAATAAAGAATAGATAATCACGTTTGGGCTTTTTTCTATGGGTTTTGACATGTTGTCAGGAACCTCATAATGCATCAGTTCGCCCTCTTCGTCCTCTGTGTTGTATACCAACATAAAAAGCCTTTGGTCTCTATAAAACTCTACGCGTTTTACAACATGCGGAAGCGGGGTATCGCTTGCGAGCATTACGCGTCCATCATGAAGAATGCCTAGTTCAATTTTCATCCTGTCCCCGGCTTGAATAAGTTATCTAGAGTGTTGCTAGGTGAGATCGTAGCATCGTTAGTGTTTGGTGTATTTGGTGCGGCTTTTCCAAAATCCATTCTGTTTGACGGTATTGGTTGACCAGAGCCAGGAGCCATGTCAGCTTTAATTTTTAGATAAACATCAGGATCTGTTTCCTGGCTCCCCTGAGGAAAAAGAGCGATACAGAAATCTGGTGGAAGGTCGTCAACGACCAATGCATTATCGTATGCATTTATTTGTTCTAATAAACCTTCGGCAGAACCGTATGAAGGTGTTTGGTCACTCATCTCTATTGCCCACATTTTTTATAGTTTTTTACGTCCTAATCCTAAGTTAAAAAGGTTAACAAAGGCTTATTGCGGGGCGGTTCCCTAAAATCTATTGATTTATCAGTTGTTTATGATCATATTTATATCATGGAAAAAGCGCAGGCAGACCAAGATTTACCCGAAATCCCGACGACTCCGGATCAGTTGTTGCAAGTTTTTGATAAAATAGGAGTCAATTATACGCTTCATCACCATGATCGCGCGTTTACCGTCGCGGAAAGCCAGCATTTAAAGGATGATATTCCCGGGCTTCATTGCCGTAATTTATTCGTGAAGGATAAAAAGGGCGCGATGTTCCTAGTCACGGCGGCCAATGAAACTGAAATCGATATGAAAAAGCTGGCCCCGGCGATTGGGGCTGGGCGTTTATCCTTTGCGTCTGCGGAGCGCCTAATGACGCATTTGGGTATATATCCCGGCGCTGTTTGCCCGTTTGCGGCGATTAATGATCGTGCGCATGATGTACAGATTGTTTTGGACCAAAAGATGATTGATGCTGATCTGGTGTGCGTGCACCCGCTGGACAATGCCATGACCGTCAGTTTATCGCCGCAGGATTTAATGACGTTCCTTGCCCATACTGGTCATAAGCCTCAGATCCTGGATATGAGTGGCCTTGCTGCGGATTAGCGTACGTATTGAAAACTTGCTTTTCGCCCCAGAACACACTAGATATAGGCCATTCACGTTTTGAGAGGTCGTATTCATGTTTTTCGGTAAAACCACCGCGCCAAGCGCGCCAAATCAAACACAAAATGAAGCTGCTCATCAGCCACAATCGGCCGCGGCCGCTAGTGGACCGATTTTTGATGTTGATGCGAGCAATTTCGAAGCTCTGGTTTTGCGTGGATCAATGGAGCGGCCTGTTATTGCTTATTTCACCGCGAGCTGGTGCGGACCATGCAAGCAGCTGGGTCCCGTTATGGATAGAACGGTTCAGGCCGCCGGTGGGCAAGTTGTCATGGGGCGTATTGATCTGGATGCCAATCAGGAATTGGCGGGGGCACTCCGCATTCAATCTGTGCCCACTGTGATGGCGTTTTTTCAAGGCCAGCCTGTGGATGCCTTTCAGGGGGCAGTCCCGGAAAGCCAAGTTAAGGCGTTTGTTGATAAGCTTGTATCGATTGCGCGTCAGGCGCAGCCCGATGCTTTGAACATCCCGGAGGCGCTGAAGGCTTCGGCGGACGCTCTGGCTGATGAGCGCTATGATGTGGCGCAGGCTATTTATGCGCAGGTTTTGGAGCAAGAGGAAAACAATGTGCAGGCCTATGTTGGGCTTGTGCGAACATATATTGCTTCGGGCCATGTCGAGGAAGCGCAGGCCATGGTTGAGAATGCGCCCGAAGACATCAGTAAAGATTCTGCATTTTCGGAGGCGAAGACGGCGCTGGAACTGGCTCAAATGAGTCCTAGCGGCGATCTCTCAGGTTTGCAGGCCGCTGTGGAGAAAAAGCCTAACGATCATCAGGCGCGTTTTGATTTGGCGCTTGCGCTGTTTGCGTCAGGCCAAAGGGCCGAAGCGATGGATCATTTGCTTGAGCTTCTTTCACAGAAGCGTGAATGGAAAGAAGAGGCTGCGCGTCATCAAATGCTCAAGTTTTTTGAGGCGATGGGCCATGCCGATCCGTTGACGATGGAATATCGTCGCAAGCTCTCAACGATTTTGTTCTCATAAAATTGTTTATGAGAGAGGGTTTTTTTGATTCAAAACTGCACTAATTCAATTTCATGGAAAAAAACCCGTTTGCACCCGATTTTGAAGACTTGCCGGAGACTTTAAGTGTCTTTCCCCTTACGGGCGTTTTGTTATTGCCTACGGGTCAGTTGCCGCTGAATATTTTTGAGCCGCGATATAAGAAAATGGTTGATGATGCGATGTCTGCTCACAAGATGATTGGCATGATACAGCCGCGCGAAGAGGGCGTGCATGAAAGTAAGCTCTATAACGTAGGGTGCGTCGGCAAGATTACCGAGTACATGGAAACGCGCGATGAGCGCTATATGATTACGCTGACAGGTATTTCGCGTTTTGCTGTTGCCGAAGAATTAAGCGTGACAACGATGTATCGCCAGGTGAAGCCGGATTGGAAAGATTATAAGTCTGATTTAGAGAAATCAGGGTGTAAAAATCTGAACCGGGACAGACTTCATGATTTGCTTAAATCATATTTCGATGCGCAGGAGCTTAGTTGTGATTGGGACACCGTTGAGGCGACAAATGACGCGAAGCTCATTACGTGTTTATCGATGATTTGCCCGTTTTCACCTAAGGAAAAACAGGCCTTATTGGAGGCGGAATGCATTAATGAGCGGGCGAAAACATTTATGACGATGCTGGAAATGGCATTTCATGACAAGGAAAGCGGAAAAACGCCCTCGTCTAAACATTGAGGTCTAAACTTTGACGTCTAAAGATTGATTTTTCTTTTAAAACCGCATAAAAGTCTTTTATGCACCCTGATCCTAAATTGTTGGACATTCTTGTTTGCCCGTTGACGAAGTCGACGTTGCGCTATGATGAGACGGCTCAAGAGCTGATTTCCGAACAGGCGAAGCTGGCCTATCCTATCCGCGATGGCATCCCTGTGATGCTCGTGGATGAGGCTCGACCGCTCGATAAATAGGTATCAGGGACAAGCATACACCACCTCCTTAAAATAAGAACTTGAAAAGAAAACCAAGCGTTATGGCAGACGAAAATCGCGTAATTATTTTTGATACAACCCTAAGAGACGGTGAGCAGAGCCCAGGGTGCTCCATGAATCTTGAAGAAAAACTGCGGCTGGCGAAAATGCTGGATGAGATGGGCGTTGATGTAATTGAGGCCGGTTTTCCTATAGCCTCGGGGGGGGATTTTGAAGCCGTTCATGAAATTTCCAAACTTGTGAAAAGAGCTGTTGTATGTGGTTTGTCCCGCGCAAAGCATGGCGATATTCAGGCTGCGGCTGATGCCATTAAGCCAGCAACAGAAAAAGGGCGCGGGCGCATTCATACGTTTATTTCCACAAGCCCGCTGCACATGAAGCATAAATTGCAGATGGAGCCTGATGCGGTTTTGCAGGCTATACATGACAGCGTCACATTCGCCCGGACATTTACGGATGACGTTGAATGGTCCGCCGAAGATGGATCGCGTACAGAAGATGATTTTTTGTGCCGCGCCGTTGAAACAGCGATTAAAGCCGGGGCAACGACGATTAATATCCCTGATACCGTAGGCTATGCTATGCCAAACGAATATGGCGAGCAGTTTAAAATGCTTCGTGATCGCGTGCCGAACATAGATCAGGCGGTTTTGTCCGTGCATTGCCACAATGATCTGGGGCTTGCCGTTGCGAATTCATTGGCTGGGGTGGGGGCCGGTGCGCGTCAGATTGAATGCACGATCAACGGCATTGGCGAGCGCGCAGGGAACGCCAGCCTGGAGGAAATTGTGATGGCGCTTCGCACACGCCATGATTTGATGCCCTACGAGAATAATATCGAAACAACGCACATCACAAAGATTTCGCGCACATTATCGGCAACGACCGGGTTTAATGTGCAGCCCAATAAGGCGATTGTGGGCGCGAATGCATTTGCGCATGAAAGCGGTATTCATCAGGACGGGATGCTGAAAAACGCTCAGACCTATGAAATTATGACGCCTGAATCGGTCGGCCTGGGTGAATCAAAACTGGTAATGGGCAAACATTCTGGTCGTCATGCGTTTCGTAAAAAGCTCGAAGAGCTGGGGTTTGAATTGGGCGATAACGTGCTGGAAGATGCGTTCGTCAGATTTAAGGCGCTGGCTGATAAGAAGAAGCAAATATTTGAGGACGACCTCGTTGCATTAGTAGAAGACGAGGTTGTGCGCAAAAACGAAACGATTAAGTTTGTTTCGCTGCAAATCCAAGCTGGGACAAAGGGTCCGCAGATTGCAGATCTGTGCGTATCGATGAATGGAGAGGATCATTGTGCGAAGGTTGAGGGGAATGGGCCTGTTGATGCTATCTTTAAGGCGGTGCGTGAAATTATCCCGCATCCTGATGCGTCATTGAAGCTTTATCATGTTCATGCTGTTACCGGCGGAACGGATGCGCAAGCGGAAGTAAGCGTGCGGCTAGAGGAAGACGGCAAGACTGCACATGGGCAGGGAACAGATGCGGATACGCTAGTGGCATCGGCGCGGGCTTATATTCATGCGCTGAACAAGCTTATGATCAAACGCGAAAGCCTGCATGCACAGATGGATGCGATATAGGCATGATGATGTTTTTATTGAGAGTGTTTTCGTACGCTATTGATATTCAATAATAAAAATAGACTAAAGATCTAAATTCTATCCGATGCATTTTGAAAAACATCTTCGAACATCTCCGTTGTGAGACGGCCCGTTTGAGTATTGTAGCGCGAGCAATGGTAGCTATCAATCAGGGTGTAGGGGGTCAAGTCATGTGATGCGTTATGCGCAAATTTGAACGTGGAGAGTTTTTGATCGAACGTTCTGAGCACGGCATTATGAGCGATTGATCCAAGTGCGATCAGGATTTTTAAGCGCGGCATTGCGGCGATTTCAGATTTTAGAAAATCCAAACATTGTTTAATTTCAGGCGTTGTCGGTTTGTTTTCGGGGGGGACGCACCTCACAGCATTTGTGATGCGCGTATTTACCATTTCAAGCCCATCTTGTGCGTGGCGATTATATTCACCGCGGGCAAAGCCAAATTTTAAAAGCGTAGGGTACAGAAGATCGCCCGCATAATCCCCCGTGAATGGTCGACCAGAAAAGTTTGCGCCCTTAAGTCCGGGGGCAAGGCCTACGATTAATATCTCAGCATCAATTGATCCGAATGACGGCACTGGGGCATTGAATTTGTCCGGGAAGGCCTCTTGATTCTTTTTACGAAACGCATAGAGCCTTGGGCAAAGCGCGCAATCGGGTGCGGGCTGATGATCTCTCTGTTGTGTTTGGGTGGCGTTGCTCATTATCGCCATCATTCATCGTATGCTATAAATAATCAAGTTATTCGGCGTATTCAGGCTCTCTCGCGAGTGTGCCTTCTTGGCTGTCCTCATCGAAATCATCATGATCACGAATAATGGTGTTGGCCAGAACATCCAGTTCAAGGAAGTGATCGGCCTGTCGGCGCAGCTCATCTGCAACCATAGGGGGATTTGATTTAATTGTGCTGACGACCGTGACGCGGACCCCTTTTCTCTGAACGGCCTCGACCAGGCGCGTAAAAGTTCCGTCACCGGAAAACAAAACAATGTGATCGACCTGGTCGGCCAATTCCATCATATCGACGGCAAGCTCAATATCCATGTTGGCCTTAATTTTTTTACGGCCCTGAGCATCGGTGTATTCCTTTACGGGTTTCGTCACCATCGTGTAGCCGTTGTAGTCCAACCAATCGACGAGAGGCTTTACGGGCGAATATTCCTGATCCTCATAGAGCGCTGTGTAATAAAAGGCGCGGACCAATCTGGATTTTGAAGCAACCCAGTGCAATAGACGTTTATAATCTATATCAAAATCAAGGGCGCGAGCAGCGGCATAGAGGTTTGAGCCATCTATAAAGAAGGCGACTTTTTCTTCTTTGTAAAAGGGAATGTTTTGTCCGTTTATATCCTGATTTTTCATTACAATTCGCTTTCTTATATTGCGCAGTCTAAAAATATATTAGTGAAATAAAATATACACACTGCTTATATAGTTTCATTCGGACGGGAGGCAACTAAAATTACAGGGTCTATGAAAAATATTTGATGTGCTCAAACACTTGCGTTTCAAAAAGATACACGTTATACAACGGAGTTCACTTTAATATATGAGGAAAAGATGGCCCGCGTTACCGTAGAAGATTGTATTGAAAAGCTTCCTAATCGTTTTGAGCTTGTGATGGTGGCATCACAAAGAGCCCGTAAAATTGGATCAGGGGCTCAGCTCACGATTGAGCGTGATAATGATAAAAACCCTGTGATCTCGCTGAGAGAGATTGCGATTGAAACAGTGAGTATTGAGGACCTTAAAGAGGAGCTTGTGCGCTCGCATCAGCGTATGGTCGCTTACGAAGAGGATGATGACTCAATCGACCTCATGGATGGTGAAGAAGAGTGGGGCACAATGGCGTCTCAGTCTTCCGAAGCTCAGGGCGTATACAGCGACGAAAATGTTGCCGAAGAAGAGCCTGAGTCATCTGAAGAGCCATCCTTGGAAGACTTGGCCGGCGGCGCTCAGTCTTAAGCGCTTTATTTCGATATATTGATCAAAGCCGGTTTGTTCCGGCTTTTTTCTTATGCGCACGTTAAAGTCAGGCGACAGAATGAAAATTTTTGTGCTAATCTATCGCCCTTAAAGCAAGATGTAGGCTGTGGCCTAAAAAAGGAAAAAGAAGCAAGTCAAATGCCAGATCAGGGTAAGCTCGTCGATGTTATCATGAAAACGAATGCGGATTTGAAGCTGGCATCCGTTCAAAAAGCTTACGAATTCGCAAAAGAAATGCATGACGGCCAGACACGTTCTTCTGGCGAGCCTTATTACACCCATCCCATGGAAGTGGCCCACATTCTTGCGGGAATGAAAATGGATACGTGCACGATTGTGACGGCTATTTTACATGACACTCTCGAAGATACAGAAGCCACTTATGATGAGCTGAAGAAAAAATTCGGCGAAGAAGTTGCCGATCTCGTGAATGGCGTTAGCAAATTGACACGGATTGAAAGCCAGACGCTTGAGGGCAAACAAGCTGAAAACTTTCGTAAGCTGCTGCTGGCGATGTCGGAAGATATTCGTGTATTGCTCGTTAAGCTCGCTGATCGTCTGCATAACATGCGAACGATTGATGGCATTAAAAAGCCGGAAAAGCGTAAACGTATTGCCCTGGAGACCCTGGAAATCTATGCGCCGCTTGCGGAGCGTATTGGTGTGCATGATATTAAAAGTGAGCTCGAAGATCTTGCATTTGCGGAACTAAACCCCGAAGCGCGCGAGAGTATTTTGAATCGTCTATCCTTTCTGCGCAAGGAAGGTCAGAACGTCGTCGAGATGATCATTAAAGAGTTAAGTGAGATTCTCAACGAGGGCGATCTGAAAGCGGAGGTCGTTGGCCGGGAGAAAACGAAGTATTCGATCTGGAAGAAAATGCAACGCAAGAACGTTGCGTTTGAACAGCTTTCGGACATTATGGCGTTTCGCATTCTCGTTGATAGCATAGAAGATTGCTATAAGGTTTTGGGCCATATTCATGCCAAATATCCTAGTGTTCCCGGCCGTTTTAAGGATTATGTGTCGACGCCAAAACCAAACGGCTATCGCTCTATTCATACAACGGTGATGGGACCATCACAGCAAAGGATTGAGATTCAAATTCGGACGCATGACATGGATCTTCAGGCCGATATGGGTGTCGCCGCGCATTGGGCCTATAAGGATGGCGATATGCCATCGTTGAAGGATGTGACCAAATACCGCTGGCTGAGAGAGCTTCTTGATATTTTGGAGCAAGAGCAGCACCCGGAAGATTTTTGGGAAAATACGAAACTTGAGCTTTTTCAGGATCAGGTGTTTGCCTTTACACCGAAGGGCGATCTGATTGAGCTGCCCAATGGCTCAACGCCTATTGATTTTGCTTATGCTATCCACTCAGACATCGGGGACCGTTGTGTTGGGGCAAAAATTAATGGGCGCATTGCGCCGCTGAATACGAAGCTGTCGAATGGCGATCAAATTGACGTGATCACAGCAAAAACGCAAAACCCTTCACCGACGTGGGAGCGTTTTGTGGTAACCGGAAAGGCCAGATCACACATTCGTAAGTTCATACGCCTGCAGCAGCGCAGTGAATATGCGACGCTGGGCAAGGCCATGTTGCAAAAAGTATTCAGGCAGGAGGGGTATGACTTTACGGATAAGGCTGTTGTGGGTGTGCTGGAACAGCTAAAGCTTCATGAAAGCGAAGATGTTTACGCCAATATCGGTTCCGGTATTCTGGCTGCCCGTGATGTGTTTAAGGTGATTTTCCCAGGCCATCAAACAGAAGCGATTAAACGCCCATCGGCTGATATGGATCAAGCGGTTATGGTGAAACCGCTGAGCGGTAAAGACGCGCCGATGCCGATTAAGGGCCTTATTCCCGGTATGGCCGTTCATTTTGCCCGGTGTTGTCATCCGTTACCGGGTGACCGGATTGTGGGGATTGTGACGACAGGGAAGGGTGTGACGATTCACACCATTGATTGCGAAACGCTTGAAACCTTTGCGGATACGCCGGAACGTTGGCTTGATGTGTCTTGGGGTGAGGGCGCAGATTCACCGGAGGCGCATGTGGGCCGCATTCAGGTGACATTCCAGAATGAACAGGGCGCGCTTGGTACTGTTTCAACTGTGGTTGGGCGTAATGGTGGAAACATAACGAATTTGAAGGTGACCAACCGCTCAACGGATTTTTGGGACATCGTGATTGATGTTTACGTGGCGGATATTCAGCATTTGAATAATATCATTGCGGCCTTAAGGGCGACGCCCATTATCGTCAGCGTTGATCGGGCACGAGGGCGTTAGGCAGGATATTGCAGAAGGGCCTCGAAGGGTTTTTCAAGCTTGTTGCGACCATTTAATCCCAGGAGCTCTATAATACAAATATTGGCCAATACTTCGCCGCCCGCCTTTTCTACAAGAGTCTCCGCTGCACTCATTGTTCCACCGGTGGCAAGGAGGTCGTCAATCAGAACAATTTTTGCCCCGTCATTGAACATACCTTTTTGAATTTCAATCTCATCATTGCCGTATTCCAGATCATAGGCATGTACATAGGTCTCACCGGGCAATTTCCCCTTTTTGCGGACCATGCCAAAACCGCATTCCAGTTTTAAGGCCAGGGGTGCGGCGACTAAAAATCCACGACTTTCGATGCCCATTAACGCATCTGGTTTATATTTTCCCACCAGGCCAGCAAGCTGCTCAATGGTTTCTTTCCATGCTTGTGGGTGGGCCAGCAAGGTTGCGATGTCATAAAAATTTATACCTGGCTTAGGGAAGTCGGGAACTGTTCGAATGTGGTCTTTAATATTGAACATAATCTGGCTCTCTCCCTGCTTTTTTGCACTCACAAGAAGTATAGCGAAATTTTTTTTGTAAAAAAGCGTTCTCTTCCATCCATTTTTTGAAATTGGCTGCTATATATATAAGAAGAAAATAAACAAAATGATTTTTTATGTTCCAGCGGCGCCATCCACTCAGTAAATTACAGCTTTTTCGGGAGTTGTTTTGGCCATCCATGGGGTGGATCAGGGCCTTGAGATATGTTCGTCTTCGTATTATCCGTTTGTCTGATACCACGCATAAAATTTCTGCGGGGCTGGCCTTGGGCGCGGCTATTTCGTTTACACCAATTGTTGGGACGCATTTTATCCAGGCTGGGGCGCTTGCCTATTTTTTCAGATTTAATCTTTTGGCCTCTCTGATTGGTACGTTTGTTGGAAATCCCTGGACCTTCCCTTTTATGTGGTGGGGGGCGATTGAATTT
>CAYGQP010000026.1:0-11350 GCA_964352115.1 uncultured Micavibrio sp.
CTGTCCAAAATTGTAGGAATGCTGTTCGTGCGGGCAAGTTTTCTTGCGTAGTCTATATGCCGGGCTAAACGCTCAGGATTTCTGTTTTCAACCTGATTGGGATCTATTGCATCGGCAATGATGGGGTATGCATCTCCGGGTTGAACTTTGTCATTAAATGGAAAGCTTTGTGTCACTTGATATCCCCTACTCTTTATCTCTCAAATTCAAGGCGATCGCGGGTTACCTCTACAGTTGGAAGTAACATAGGATTGGTTTCATTATCAATGATACCGTCGGATGTTAGCAGCGCTCCTTTGTATCCTGCTTTTTTCAATGTGGAAAAATGATTTTCGTTATAACGCCCTTCGGGATGCGCGTATAAATCTGCTGGGATGTCTGTATATGCTCTTACAACGCCGGCGGAAGAGAAGATTTGCTCTTCTGTTTCAGCATCCGAGGCAAGATTGGGGGAGGTTCTGTGCATGTATCCAACGGGCGCGAAGCTGTGCCCGGCCTGAATGAGCGAGCGAATATCTTTCCATGACATTTTACGGTCTAGGTCCGTATCAGGGCAAATGGGGACCTCTGTGATGTCTAATTGCCCGGCGATCAATGCAACGAGCTTGTTAGGATCAGTGTCCGTATTTTTGCCATGTCTACGGAATGCATCTCGAAATTTCCGTTTGTCTTCGTCTGTGCTCAATGCATGCGTAGAGCCGTCAGGAAGCTGGACAGAGTTTTGCCCTGTTAAACCGTTCACCATCCAGTCAATTCTGTTTGTCCAGGATGCTCTGCCATGTGGATGTTTATCTGTACCGATATATCCCGCCGGGCATGCTAAAATCACGCCTGCGCGGTGCTTATTCATTAAATCATTTGCAACTTCAGCATGGGATTCATATCCATCACGTAGGACAATGCCAAACCCATCTTCGGGTACGGGCTGATTTCCGCCTAAAATAGCAAAGCCCAGCATTTCTTCGTAGCCAACAAGGCGCTTACCTGCAGCATGTGCTTGTTCAATTACGGCATCTATTTGCTCTCTTGAAACAGTTAACCCTGTAAAACGAAAAGGGCTTTGCTTTACAACACCGTCTGCAATGACGTTGTAGAATGAAAAAAGGCGAAAGCCTCGGTCCGATATATGTGTGGATATTTTTGTCATAATGACGCAGTGATAGCATGGTCAGATTTAAGACGTCAAGCTTTTACGAAATACGAATTCGGCGCAGCCTGTTCCGAATAACCCAATGGTCGTTTCTGTATTCAGCTCCTTTGTTTTTTCAAACCCTTTTTGCGCCATGTATGTAGTGATGGCTTCTGGGGTGATCGATTCATAAGGATAACCGCCCATCCAATCACGAACATCGATAATGAAGTTCATGCCGCGGTCTTGTTTGTAGTTTTTAATATAAGTAACTGGATTTTTGCCATTCAGAAGAAGCGCGAGAGAGAAGGCCGTACTATATAAATATACGAGGATGGTTTGCAGGAAATACGGGATCTTATTGTATAAATATTTGATCCCCGCCCACATTTTGCAGCACGAAGTTTTTTTATAAAGGGCAATGACATATAATCCGTCGTCTTTCACAAAATGCGCTGCGTTATCAATGGCTCGCATCATTGATCCTGTGTGATGCAATACCCCCCAGCTGTAAACGACATCGTATTTTTTATTCAGTGCTGGATTTTGTGCGGTGTTCTCAGCCAAAATATCATGATGGAATATGGTGTATTGATCATGGGGGGCATGGGCCTTCAATAAGTTTTGTGTCGTTTGAACAGAATTTGTATCAATATCGATTCCGGTTACGCTCTTTGCGCCCAGGCGCAGCGCCGCCAAGGCATGTAGCCCTGAACCACAACCAATATCAATGATGTCTTTTCCCTTTATCTGTTCAGGAGATAAAAGCCTCAATAAGCCCTCTTCTGCTTTTTTGATGTGTTCATCGGAAATCAGCTTGGAATATTCTGACCAGTTCTCGCCAAAACCGAATCTGGTTTCTTTATCCGAATGTTGGGTCGCCTGCGCGCTCATTGTGTTTCCTCTTTCATAAGATTCTTAATCATCGGCTGTTCTATAACGGCATGAAATACAGTGCCGTGGCCATATCCGCTCCAATGGCCGTCCGTTGGAAATTCAAAACGCTGTTCGTTTTTCAGATAATGCTCAAGAAAATGCGGGCCCATATCTATAATATTAAAGTTTTGCGATACGCCCTCATCCATAAGGTACTTCCGCATTTTTTCGAAATAGCTTTCCCCATTTGTATCGTATTTTTTAGTTGTATAGAGGATACTGCGCGGTGCATCGACAATAATCATAATATCATCCGGCTCTAGGCCGCTGTATTCAGGAAGCAATTCCAGAAAAGCATCGACGGCTAGTTTTGATTTTTCAAGATGCCTTTCATCTGTATTTGCCTCAACGTTGCCCACATATTTGGGTTCTTCTGCTGTTTCTTTCTGCCATGCGCCTTTTTTGAGATTGTGCCAAATCTGAGACATATTCATATTCAGGAAAAGGTATCTAAACGTTGCCAAGCTCCGTATTAAGTTTTTCCAGACGGATGGTTTGTAATTCTTGATCAACTCTGGACGTATTTTGCCATTTTCCTCAACAAAATGATGAAATGTATAAGGCAAAGCATATTCTGGCCAGCTTTCATCAAAGTCATTCCCAACAACGACAACAATCAGTCGTTCTGGCTTGTATGTATCCCGTGCATATTTGGCGAAGGCTAAATACTGACTAAGCGGTGCCCCACTCGCACCAAAGCTGTACACACGATAATCATCGTCTAGATGCTCTTGCAGTCGCCCGTGAAGTGTCTCTTCATAAGGCACCATTACAGCCTCGATATAGGAATCGCCGACAACAGCAATTAATGGCTTATCGCTATTTTGAGTATAGTCCTGATTATTGATAAAACCGTCATTGTTAATATGAATTTCGTTTACGATTGAGAAGTTCCAGTCACGTGACCATGTCACTGTCCGATTTGGCGCAAATTTATGAATTGGCTGCTCTGCATTTACCGGCTGGGTATATAGACTTGCGCTAACCGGCAAAAACCGCATGCCAATTTCTATGGCGATGAACGTCACGATACCGCTTAAACATAATGACATTAAAATGAAGATAAATTTTTTCATAATATTTCAGTGCTGCTTTTATTAATCTAAAACGAAATTCTTTTTGTAATCCTTGATCAAACTCTGATCCTGATCTTCCTTACGCAGATAACAGTTCTCTACAACTAGCGTTTCAATTTCCGTGCCCATGAAGCACCGGAAAGCATCTTCTGGCGTACAAACAATGGGCTCACCCCTGATATTGAAGGATGTATTGATCAGAACGCCGCAACCTGTGAGATCTTTGAATGCTTTTATCAGCTTGTAATATCTGGGGTTTGTTTCCTCATGCACGGTTTGAATGCGCGCGGAATAATCAACATGTGTAATGGCTGGCAATTGAGATCGTGGCACATTCAACTTCTCTATTCCGAAAAGTTCTTTCGTGCTCTCGTCTTCTTCGTTGCGGATATTGTCATTTACTTCGGCGACCATCAGCATGTAGGGGCTGGCTTCGTTATGCTGAAACCATTCTGATACATCTTCGGCCAAGACAGATGGGGCAAACGGCCTAAAAGATTCACGATATTTCACTCTGAGATTCAGCGTTTTTTGCATCTCTGGTGATCGCGGATCAGCGATGATGGACCGTCCCCCCAATGCGCGGGGGCCAAATTCCATACGGCCTTGAAACCACCCGATTGCGCGGCCAGCTTCAATGTCATTTGCAGTTTTTGTTAGTAGCTCTTCGTCACTTAAGACTTCAAAATCCGCCCCTGCTGCTTTTAGTCTTTGTTCCACGTCATTTTGTTTAAAGGATGGCCCTAGATAGGCACCATTCATCTGGTCCGCTGTGTTATTGTTAATTTCACGGGGCTGTTTTTCATGCATATACCATGTGGCCAGGGCCGCGCCCAACGCTCCGCCTGCATCACCGGCTGCTGGCTGGATCCAGATATTTTCAAACTGACTATCCCGTAAGATTTTTCCATTCGCAACACAATTGAGCGCAACGCCGCCGGCCAGGCATAAATTCTTTTGCCCTGTTTCCTTGGCAATGTTGCGCGTCATCTTGATTAAAATGTCTTCTGTCACCGCTTGAATGGAGGCTGCTATATCCATGTGGAATTGTGTTAAGTCCGTTTCCGAGGCTCTCGGCGGCTCGCCAAACAGCGCGGCGAAGCGCTTATTCGTCATGGTTAGGCCAGTGCTGTAATTAAAGTATTTTTGGTTTAAACGGTAAGATCCATCGTCTTTGATATCGATCAGATTGTCTTTGATAATGTCAACGTATCGCGGCTGGCCATAGGGCGCCAAGCCCATCAACTTATATTCGCCCGAGTTGACTTTGAAACCTGTGTAATACGTGAATGCGGAATACAAAAGGCCTAATGAATGCGGGAAGTGTATTTCTTTCATCGTTTCCAGATGATTGCCCTTGCCAATGGCAATGGACGTTGTGGCCCATTCCCCTACCCCATCGAGCGTTAGAACGGCCGCCTCTTCGAATGGTGAAGGGAAAAACGCGGATGCGGCATGACTGAGGTGGTGTTCCGAGAATAAAAGCCTTTTGCTCCACTCTTCTTCGCCCAGAGCCTCATTCAGGTGGTCAATGAGTAGTTTCTTCTGAAACAGTTTTTCATCGAGCCATAATGGAATGGCCTTGCGGAAGGATCTGAAGCCCCTAGGCGCGAAAGCAATATATGTTTCAAGCAGGCGTTCAAATTTTATGAATGGTTTTTCAAAGAATGTGACGTATGTAATGTCTTCGGGGTTTATTTGTGCTTTTTCCAAACAAAACTGAACAGCATTGGTTGGAAATGCCGCATCATGTTTGATGCGTGTAAAGCGTTCCTCCTGAGCGGCAGCAATAATCTGCCCATCCTTTATCAGGGCTGCGGCGCTGTCGTGATAATATGCTGATATCCCTAAAATATACATTTTAGAAGACAGTATATATGAATGGAGCGATTGCGGAGCCTTTACTAAGCACGATTAGGCCGCCAAAGAGCACGAGAACAATAAATACGGGCAGCAGCCAGTACTTCTTTCTGGTCTTCATAAATTCCGCAAATTCTTTCAAAAATTCAATCATGGTTTTCGCTTTTCGTTAAAACTGGGTTTTAAAATTAAAACGTTTATTTTCGTCCGCTGACTTTGTAATCCAATAGGTAACAGCTGCAGGATCAAGCTTTTGGCTCAGCAGATCTTTACCTAATAATTTTACACATAGGCTCGTGGGCAAAATGGCCAATACGTAAACCACAAACATGATAATGGGCGAGAGGATGTGATGTAATAGTAAGCCGAAGCGGAACCATATGAAATTTAATGGCTTTAAGAGTTTAGGGTATCCAAAGGCTATAATCAAAAATGTGAGTGAAATCGCCGCCGCTATGATAGAGGTCAAGAAAAAGGCGATAAGTGCGAACACAAAAGCAAATACCAGTCCGAAAGATTTCTCGGACCCCAGCTTCGTCTCCTTGCGCGAGACCATGGCTTCATGTGTTGAACCAGTTTGTTTCATGATCTCTGTTTTACCAGCATAAAAGCGGTATTCAATCAATTTATTTAAATAATGCTTTTGAAGTAAGAGATTGTCTCTTTTAAGCTGTTTTGTGCTTAAAGGTTTTCAGATATTTTACGTACAGTGAATATAAAGCGTATTTTGTTCCGTTATACAGCTGATATATGACCGGTATTATGAATTTGTAAAAAGGTACCTTGCAATGTTCTATACAGCGGCTGTAGATAAAGATCATAAATTTCATATACTTAATCCGGTCAAATACCCCGCGTTTTTCTGGTGTGTGTGTAATGCGGTTATCCCCCGACCAATAGCGGATCAGATATTCATCTAAGAATAAAAATTTAGTGTAATGCGCGCAACGGAGCAAGAAATCATAATCTCCGGCGGGGCCTACGCGTTTATCTTCGCAAAAGCCATCGCCAATTTCATCAAGAAGCGAGCGGTGAAAAAGCACTGAGGAGGTTGGGATGGTGCTCTTGAAACGTAAGCTTGATGCATCACACTGGCCTTCCTCTTCTGGGTCGGTCCATTCTGCACCTGTGGCATCGAAACGGATCATTTTTGTGTAAGACAGCCGATGGTCATGATGTGTTTTAAGAGCTGCTATTTGTTTTTCTATTTTCTCAGGCATCCATGTGTCGTCATCGTCGCATAATGCAATATATTCGCCTTTTGATAAGCGAACGCCATGATTGCGCGGTGCAGAAGGATCACCGCTATTTTCCTGATCAGCGTAAGTTATTGTTGGTGATTCAAAGCTCTTCGCTGCTTCCTCATTGGCGGGGTTAACGCCATTGGAAATAACAATAATTTCTATATTCGGGTATGTTTGTTCCAAAATTGAGGCCAAGGTGTCTTTGAGCATTTCTGGGCGATTGTGTGTTGGTACCACTACACTGACCAAGGGATATTCTGAATTATGATCAGCCATGTTTGTGGTTCCAATCATAACCAAAGTAAGGATCAAATGTATCTTTGCGAACAATTTCATCTGGTTTGTGTGGAATGGTTGAACAGTTTGCGATCATACAAGGCTGTCCTCCTAAAGCTTGAAGTCCATACCATAGTCCGTGGGGAATATGTAGAAGTTGATAGTGATCAGGACCTAAGAAGAATTCCTGAAATTTTCCTTTACTTGGGCTATCTTCACGATCATCAAATAAGACAGCTTTAAGATTTCCGACGGGCACTGCATAGTTCATAATCATTTCTGTATGAAGGTGCCAGGCTTTGATGACATCGGGATAGACCCACGAGAAATAAATTTCACCAAATTCAATAAAATGAGGATCATCATTGCGCAACATATGCATGACTTTTCCTCTTTGATCTGGAATTTGCCGCAAGGGAACTGACTTTACGCCATCGATATTGCCAAATTTATTTTTATCGGGAAGCGACATCCATAAAATCCTTTATTTGCTGAGTTGTCAGCGTTTTTGCATCATCGCCTTGGGCTATCTTGTAATACCATAGAGCCGTTTTTTCAATGGCCTGGTTTGCGTCTATAATGGGGTTCCATTTAAGGAGTGAGACAGCCTTATCAATGTTGAGATGCAGTAAATTCGATTCATAAAACGTATTATTACTTTCAATCTGGATTTCTGTTTGGTGTCCTTCCCAGCTTGCGAGAAATTTTCGTGAGAGATCTTCAACTGTGCTAATAGAGCTGAGGTGTGGACCGAAATTCCAACCCTCTCCTGATAATGTCTCAGGATCAGTATATAATTTTTCGCCAAGAACCAGATAACCATGCAAAGGGTCAAGGACATGTTGCCATGGGCGCGTAGCATGGGGATTGCGTAATATGATGGGGTTATTGTCTTCGATGGCGCGCACGATATCAGGCACAATGCGGTCCGGTGATCTGTCTCCGCCGCCGATTACATTACCGGCGCGCGTCGAACCACAAGCAAAATTTGGCCGATCTTTAAAAAACGATAAATAATAAGTGAGAAAAACATGCTCGGCGCACGCTTTGGAGGCGCTGTAAGGGTCAGGCCCACCTAATCGATCATTTTCACGGTAGCCCCATACCCATTCCGAATTCCAGTAGCATTTATCTGATGTGATATATACAAGTGCGCGTGTGTTTGGGCTGTTTCTTAGAGCTTCAAGCAGATTTGCGGAGCCCATGACGTTTGTTTGTAAGGTTGTTAGCGGATCGTCATAGGAGCGTTTTACTAAAGCTTGGGCAGCGAGGTGAAATACGATTTCAGGCTTTTGCTTTTGAATAACGTCGTTAATCTCGTCGAAATTGCGAATATCGCCTTCGATGTGCGTTATATCATTTTGCAAATCTAAAAGATTGAAAAGTGAAGGCTCATGTTCCGGGGGTAGCGCAAATCCAGTGACTTTAGCGCCCAACATAGAGAGCCATGATGCTAACCAACTTCCCTTAAATCCAGTGTGGCCAGTAATGAGAACAGATTTTCCATTATAAAAATTTAACATAAACTATGACCAACTTTTCCATGGCGCTTCGTCTTTATTCCATAGATCGTTTAATAATTTATGATCGCGTGATGTATCCATAGGCATCCAAAACCCATCATGTTTATAGATCATCATTTGATTTTCTTTCACGATTTGTTCAACGGGCCCTCGTTCGAAGTCCAGTTTCTCATCGTCGTTTAAATAGTCTAAGACCTTTCTATTACAAACAAAAAATCCAGCTGAAATCCAACCTTCTGTGGTTTGAGGTTTTTCATTAAACCCTGTGACCTGATTATCATCGATCGAGAGTTCTCCAAAGCGCCCTGGCGGATGCACGCCTGTGACAGTCATGAGTTTGCCGTGAGATTTATGGAAGTCGATCAGTTCCTGGATATTAATATTACCTACCCCATCACCGTAAGTGAGCATAAAATGCTCGTCTTGTTCCAAGTATTTTGCAATGCGTTTAACCCTTGCGCCAGTGTGTGCGTGCATGCCTGTATTAGCAAACGTAATCGTCCAATCTTCGGTAGAAGCATGATTAAATTTCGTGATTTTATTACTTTGGAGGTCTAATGAGAAATCGTTGTTAAAGTATTGGTAATGAATAAAAAACTCTTTTATGGTTTCACTTTTATAGCCGAGACAAAGCACAAAATCCTTTAAGCCATAAAAACCATATATTTTCATAATATGCCAGAGAACTGGCATATTACCGATGGGGATCATGGGCTTAGGAATATCTTCACGAACATCCCTAATTCGTGTTCCGTAACCGCCTGCAAGAATAGCTGTTTTCATTTTTTGTCTTTGTTACCGTATCTGTTCTATAAAATTCTTAAGACCCGATCCGAGATCTGAACGTATTGTACATTCAAATATTGACTCTAACTTGTCAATGTTAGCGTAAACGCCGATTTGATCGCCTGGTGTGTTTGATATTTCTTCCCATGTTAGATCTGGAATATGCGATTGAATTCTTTTCAGTAAATCTTCTACTGTGGTTTTGATCCCTGTCCCTAAATTAAAAACTTGATTATTGGTGTTTGCATTAGTGATGGCTTCTAGCCAGATATTTACCACGTCATCAATGTAAATGTAATCGCGAAATCGTGCCAAGGAGCCCTTTACTGGCACATGACCCTCGCTTAGGGCGTATTGCAAGAATATGCTGACCATACCTTGACGTAAATTATTTAGATCTTGTCCAGGACCATATACGCTAAACATACGGAATGTCGTAAACGTTAGTTGTTCCTGAAAAATACGCAGGTAATTTTCAGCGGCTAATTTACTTGTACCGTAACATGATAGTGGTGCGCATAATCGCTCTTCCGTTGCAGGCGTGTCAAGAACGTCGCCATACACAGACATAGAGCTGGCATATATTATTTTTTGGACCTTTCGTGAGATGCCGTATTCGATGAGATTAAGAGTGGAAACAGTGTTTTTTTCTAAATCTGCAATAGGATCATCAAAACTAATTTCCCCCGAAGATTGACCTGCTAAGTGAAGAATGAAATCAATGTTTTGGGGCAGGCTAATGTATTCTGGTTTTTTGCTCAGATCGATACTGATGAAATCGACACCTGAGGGAATGTTTTCTTTATACCCTTGTGAAAGATCATCAACACCGAAAACTTTATACCCTTTTTGAAGGGCCTCTCGAGCAATGCGCGAGCCAATAAAGCCAGCAATACCGGTAATAAGAAGGTTCATATTTTATGGTCTTCTGAAGATATAATTTTTAAACATCTGGTATTTATCGTTGTTCATTAACTCAGAATGAGACTTGTCAGCAATTTCAAAACCAAAACCGGTAATCGCATCGCATGTTTCTTTAAACTTGGCACCCTCTTCATTCATCTCTACCAACAGGCTTTTTACATTTTTGTTTTCTAGAGTCTTTGACGCCCCTTTAAGGACTTTAAGTTCATGTCCATCAACATCAAGCTTGATGTGGTTGGGTACACCACATTGCTGAACAAAATAATCAAGTGTGAGGCCTACAACGCCTTGCTGATATTTATAATCATAAATTTCCTCATAAGCACCCAAGCTTTCATGAAATGAGTTTTGCGCTTGGCCAAATCCAGGATTGCGAATTTTAAGAGAGTCGATTTTGTTCTCATCGTATAGACATAGACAATAGCCAAATGCGTTATTCACTTTATTGAGAAAAATATTCTTTTGCAGAATGAAGTAGTTTTCTACGAGAGGTTCAATGGCCCAAACCTGATGCCCTTTTTTGGCGGCATATACAGTGTACAAACCGACATTCGCACCCACATCCAAAAGTGTATCATCTTTTTCAAAAGACTTAATCCATTCTAAAGTTTCTGGTTCTTTCGAGTAAAAAGTCCGCGCGCGCCATATTGGAATATCTCCGGGGCAGAAAAATGTCAATTTACCGGCGTCCGTGTCAATTTGTTCATAATGGGATAGTTTTTCGACCACATCATCTTGCTTCATAAAACCACGTTTTACTGACAGTCTCACCATGCTTCTAGCAGTTTTAGCGATAGAGTTTTTGATGGCTTGTTTGATCATTGTATATTATTCCCTCTGGCGGAATTTCTGTGTTTTTTAGTCTACTCTTTTATAAGAATGATTTCTGACTTTATAAACAATTCTTTTAGATAAAAGTCATTCATATTAATTCTCTTATAAAAGCCTAGTTTGTTGTCTCCATAAACTAAAATATATGTTTTTGGAATGCTCAGTAATGATTGATAGGATAAACTAACGCGTTTAAAATCAGGCCGCTGCACATAGGTTAGATCAGCCTGCCCTTTGAGATCATCTTCGGTGAAAAGCGAGGCCACATGGCCATCTGCGCCCATGCTTAGTATGGCAACAGAATGAGGAAGAATGGCTTTTATATCTTCGTATTCCCCATCACAGTTTTGTAAAAAATTATCTTGTAATGATATGAAGCGCGATTTTGCTGCAGCATTTTTATCGTTAAAAAAATTCTTGTAGATATTGCCCTCATTGCTGGCTGGGTCATTCTTGGGGACAAGGCGTTCATCCGACACCGTAATATTGAGCTTGTTCCAAGCCACATTCATTTTTTGTAGAGCAGGAAAAAAATGACCGATGCTTGATCCACCTGTCAGGATTAAGCCTGCTTTCTGGGCTCGGGCCATGTTGTTGTTTATGAGGTGTTCAACCTCATTAGCCAGATGCGCAGACGCCTCCGCTAAACTATAAACATGTTCTGCTTTACAAAAGTCTTTCAATTTCAATGCTCCTGAAATCTTTTATGGTCTCGACGTCTTCTGCAAATTTCGTTTGGTTTTTATATGTTATGCCTATGAAAGC
>CAYGQP010000027.1:0-11220 GCA_964352115.1 uncultured Micavibrio sp.
GTGTTTAGGGATTTTGGGCCGGAGGAAGACACAGAAGATAGCTCTGATAAGCCAGACACAGAAGGCAACACTCCAGAGCCCTAAGTTTGCTTTATGTAAAATAATTTGGTATGCTTTTCTGGCATATTATTTGAGGAGTGAAACATGTTTTTAGGACGAAGAAAACCGCCGGCTGAGAACACTGGGCCAGACCCATGGGAGCAAGCTCGGAAGGCAGAAGAGTCTTTTAACAGTGCCGTCGCCGATATAGAGGGGAAGTTTGATGACTCTCAACATACGCTAGGGCATATCAGAGGCAACATTTTGACTAACACCCCTCTCTATGCGAAACAGAAACACAATCCGATGGCTGCAAGTGACACAATGGATTATGAACACGCCTTGAGAACAGATCTAAATAAGGGTCTTCAGCATATTACCAAGATGGAAGGCCTTGTTGAACAGATGAAAGCCTCTATCGATGAGCTTTCTAAAATATGTCCGCATCTAACGGCTATAGAAACGCATCAGCGCGTTAAACCGATGGAAGAGCAGGTTGTAGAGGCGCGTGAATCCTATGAACGCACTATCGCCCCTGTACGCGAACAACATCCCGAGCTGTTTCCAGCGCCTAGAACCTAAGCCGCTTTTTGCTGATAATCCGTCTTTGTGGCCTCAAACGCCCATTCGACCCAGGGAATCAGAGCCTTCACATCATCAGGCTCTACGGTCGCGCCGCACCAGATACGCAGTCCCGGCAATGAATTACGGTGTGCCTTGATGTCATACGCCACGCCCTCATCATCCAGTTTTTGCGCCAAGGCACTAACAAATGTCCATTGATCCTCTTCAGAGAGTGCCGCAATCGCAGGGTCGGTGATTTTCATCTGAACGGCTGTCAATGAGCGCGTTTCAGGTGTTTCTGCCAGAAAATCAATCCACTCCGTTTTTTCAACCCAGCCCTGAAGCGTTTCAAAGCTTTCTTGGGTGCGGGCCATCGTTGTTTTTAAACCGCCAATGCTTTTGACCCATTTTAGAGCATCCAGACAATCCGCCACAGCCAGCATGGACGGCGTATTGATGGTTTCGCCGCGGAAAATACCGTCAATCAATTCACCTTTTTTCAACAATCGGAACACTTTTGGCAATGGCCGGCCGTGATCATAGGTTTCAAGGCGTTTTACTGCGCGGGGGCTGAGGACCAGCATGCCATGCGCGGCTTCGCTGCCTAAACATTTCTGCCACGACCATGTCACGACATCCAGTTTTTGCCAGGGTAAATCATAGGCAAAGACCGCCGAAGTGGCATCACAGAGCGTCAAGCCCTCGCGGTTATCCGCAATAAAGTCATCATTAGGAACGCGAACGCCCGCCGTTGTGCCATTCCATACAAATACTGTATCACGCGCTGGGTCAGCCTTGGAAAGGTCAGGCAAACCACCATAATCGGCCTCATACGTGCGGACATCATCAAGTTTCAGTTCATTTGTGATGTCCTTCATCCAGTCACTGCTAAAACTTTCAAATGCGAATACATCCACGCCGCGCTCACCCAGTAATGCCCACATTGCCATTTCAAATGCGCCCGTATCAGAGCCCGGCACAATGCCCACAACATAGTCGTCCGGAATACCCAGTATTTCGGCGTGTTGATCAATCACAGCCTTCAGCTGCACCTTCGCAGGTGCGGCGCGGTGGGATCGTCCCATAACAGATATATCAAGGTTTTCTAATGCCCAGCCAGGTCGTTTGGCACATGGCCCTGATGAAAAACAGGGATTTTGCGGTTTCTTTGAAGGTTTTTCCATTTGTGTTTTCTTTTCCGTTTCCGTGAATTATGCTGGCATGAAAATATCGATATTGTTCAAATTCTGCAAGGCCCATAATACAATGAGTTTCGTCCTAACATTTGTGGCGTCCAGCCCTGAAAAACCCGTTACAGAGACCTTCATTTCCGATTGTCTGCGCGCCCTGCGGCGATATGATACTGTTCAAACCTGCGCGCCCGTATGGCTATCGCCCAAAAAAGCCGTTGAGATTGGCATTTCAAATTACCCAAGCGATGAGGCGTTTTCAGATCTGCGCAACAAGGCTGATTTTGAAGAGATCGATTTCCTGGTTGTGGTCCTGGAAAACAGACGTAAGCGCCTGCTCATTGCTGATATGGAAAGCACTATCATCAAAAATGAAATGCTGGACGAGCTTGCGGAATATGCAGGTGTACAGCAACAAGTTGCCGAAATAACCGCTCGCGCTATGGAGGGGGAGATTGATTTTCATTCCGCTATACGTGAACGTGTGGGCTTGTTGAAAGGTTTATCATCTGATCTGCTGAATGAAACCTTTGAAAAACTGGAGTATAATGAGGGCGCGCACAAAATGATCCAGACCATGCGCAATTACGGCTGTCAATGTATTCTGGTATCCGGAGGATTTACGTTTTATACCTCACGCGTGGCACGGGCGCTTGGTTTTGATTACGATCATGCGAATGATTTGGAGATCAAAGGCGGGATCATCACGGGCAAGGTTCTAGATCCTATTTTAGACAAGCATGCCAAATTTGATTACCTCAGACATTATATGAGTAAACTCGGGATACAAAAAGACAGTGTGATGGCCATCGGCGATGGTGCAAATGATTTATTGATGCTGAAAGAAGCGGGGCTTGGCGTAGGATATAAGCCCAAAGATGCCGTAGCCAGAGAGGTTCATAATATCATACGGCATGGAGATTTCACGGTTGCACTTTATGCGCAGGGGTTTAACGACTATCATCTTACTTAACCTCCCTATTCCGGCGCATATCCTGGCAAGTACACAAGCACATCACTTTTCATAATGAATAAACGTGGTTTTAACCCTCTGTTGTTAAGGTGTTATTTGAGATATATTGGCTTTGCTAATATGTTGCCCACGATCGCACTCGCGTATGTTTTCAATTTTTAAGGTTCAAAAGAGACGATGACTGAATCCTGGAATTACAATGTGACCAACGAAGAGCTGGAAGATCTGATCAATAATTATTGTACAGATTTCACAGCGCTGGCTAAGGCTGGGCGTTATGGACCGATTACAGGGCGTGACCGCGAGGTGGATGAAACTATTCTCGTTCTTTTACAAAAGGGCCGCAAAAACGCTGTTCTTCTGGCCCCGGCAGGGGTTGGTAAAACGGCGATGGTTGTGGCCCTTGCTCAAAAAATTGCCGATGATGAGGTGCCGGAATATCTTAGAGATGCCCGCTTGATTGAGGTTGAACTGGCGCGTATGGCCGCCGGAACATCAGGGCCTGCAGAATTCCAGGAGCGGTTTATTCCGCTATGTAAGGGTATTGCGGAGCGATATCACAACCCAAAAAACCCGCGCATTATTATGTTTTTGGACGAAATCCACCAAATTATGCCCAATTGTGTAGGAAGTTCGTATGCAGGGCTGTCAGATGTTATGAAGCCTTATTTAACGGCTGGTGACTTGATGGTCATCGGCGCAACAACGCTGGACGAGTTTAGAATGTATGTCGCGCAAGATCCTGCAATGGATCGTCGTTTTCAAAAGGTCTTTCTAAAAATCCCTGATACGGTCGAAACCTACGCAATTTTGCAGGCGCTGAGACCGGGATTTGAAAAACACCACGGTATCACCGTTTCAAATGCGTGTTTGATGTTGATTGTTCATTTGACCGATGAACATATGCGCAAACGCAATCAACCAGATAAATCCATTATTACGCTGGATTCCGCGATGGCGCATTTCGTGAAGGAACACGGCCGGGGAGGAGAGCTTTCGATTGAATCGATTTACTACATGGTTGGCCGTGAAACCGGACTAAACAAGCAGGCCTTGCATGATGAAAAGAAGTACCAGCGCGTGATTAAGCAAGTTGAAGAACTAGAGAGCGACGTCATTATCTATAACATCTAAGCGCTATTTTTCAGCCCTGAAAACCTTAAATCCCTGACCCTCTAATACGTTTTGAGTATGTGCAAATTGTTGATTCAACAAATCCTCATACGGCAAATGTGCGTTCGCAACCATCCATAACTTTCCGCCCTTTTTTAACGCCTTGTGGGCCGTTTTGATAAATGCCTGACCGATGCTTGAATCTGTTTTTTTACCCTCATGAAAAGGGGGATTCATGATCACAAAATCAATATCCGATAACGATGCTGACTTGGTTAAATCTTCCCATAAATATACGTATTGAGCATCATGCCTTAAGGCTGAGAGGTTCTTATTACAGGCCTGCAACGCACGGTAATCAGCATCAATTGCATTTAATGCAGCGATATTGCCATGATCTTTTATTAAATTCACCGATAAATACCCATAGCCGCACCCAAAATCCGCAATATTTCCGAAAATATCATCTTTGATAGCGTTTATAAGCATTTTTGACCCAAAATCTTCTTTATTCCACCCAAAAACTCCGGGTTTTGAACAAAATTCGTCGTCTAATATATTCTGCCAATCTCCACTACGATGCAAACCCTCCAAAACTTCATTTACTATGCTTTTATATTGTCCCCAGGCAACCTTTGCCTTGTTTTTGGATGTTGATTGCACATTTGAGAGCCCCAGCGCCTCGAGCAATTTCTGATAACGCCCAGCGCCCTCATCATTGGCCGCAGCAACATAAAGAACTCCACCCTCTTTGAGGCACCGAAGAGCCTGCGCGATAAAAAATCCGCTTTCGGCCGCATTCTTTGATCCGCGAATAAAAACTAAATCCTGCCCCTGGAATCCCTTGGGCAGATCCTGAATCACATACAAACCCGCGTCTGCGAGCTGGTCGGCATAGGGCTTAAAATATTGTTGTATTGTTAAGGCGTTTTGGCTGCTCAATTTGTGCAAAACACTATGGTCGCGAACATTCACAGCCAGAATATCTAGATTTTTCGGGCGGGAGACTTCTGCGGTCATTGGCAGGAATAATGTATCTAAAACAGGATCTTGCATATACCATCACAGTGCCAAGCCTGTTCTCAAAAAGCAAAGAAAAAGGTATTTTTAGATAACAACAAGGTTATCTGTGAAAAATAACGCCTGATCTTCGGCGGCCAATCCACCATCAAAGAGCGCAAGAGCCACAAAATCATCGCCCTGGCCATCAGCATTAATCAATATCTCTGTATCACCATCAGCATTGTCCATAAGCTGAACAAAATCACTGATCACATCAGACAACGGATCATAGCCATCCAAAATTGCGGAAATATCAAGAATATCGCCATCCGCGCCCACTTCGAAATCACCAAGAATATCTACAGAATCATCAGCAACCGTGAATTCTATTGTATCAGAGCCTTCACCGCCGAATATAACATCGAGACCCTCTCCAACGATCAGGAGGTCATCGCCACCCTCTCCATAAAACAAATCATCGCCGGCGCCACCGACCAGCGTGTCATTTCCACCCTCTGCCGCGACGAAATTCGGCTGAAAATCAATGGAGAAGAATACATCCTCAAAATCATTGTCTCCGCCGCCGAAGAGGTCCTCAAACCCAATAAGCAACTGGTTTTCAGTATCACCCTCACCAGATACGGCATGTGCAACACCATCGGGATTAATATCAACATCCCCGCCACGAGCTGTTGTATGATAGGCGTGACCATTAAGGACCTCTATTGTCACACCATCATCATAGACTACGGAAATCATTGTCCCGTCATCGTCAATAGTCGCCGGACGCTCATCCGGGCCGCCAAAATCATAAATAAACTGAAGAACGCCCTGATCTTCTATGCCATCCGGATAGTCGTTTAAACGATCGCCATCAGCGATTATAAAAAAACCAATCTGTCCGCCCTGATCGTCAAGGGGCAGATCAAAGCTGTACGTATTGCCAATGCCAGCGTCCTTCACGTTTGCGAACATCACGCTGGCCATCTCAATCGTACCATCCTCGGCAATGCGGTACATACCAAGCGTATTGTTGTAGCCTGCGAAGCCCTGCTGGAAGGTGATATCAACCTGACCTGACGTTAAAAATGTAAGATTATCAGCGTTTACACCAAGTGAATCCGTTCCGGGCGGAAGGAGATCGGAAATATCAGTGCCCTCATCCAAATCAGGAAAAAACACATCATCCGTAAATGTTTTATCAAGGTTCAGCAACGATAAGCCATTATCGCCAATCAATATATCGTTGCCTGTGCCTCCTTCGACCACTTCATTGCCTTCGCCGCCAAATACCGTGTCGTCACCGTTGCCACCGAACAATTGATCATTGCCTGGACCGCCATGAATATGATCATTCCCATTATCGCCAAAAATAATGTCATTTCCAATGTTAGACCACAAAACATCATCCCCAGCGCCACCAATAATTTGCACATCGCCATATTCAATATCAGAGTTGGCCAAAATGATTATGTCTCCGCCTTCTCCGGCGATAAAGATCTCAACATCAGAAATTGTTTGATTACCGCTCTCGTCGATTAAAATGAGCACGTCACCGAGGCTGCTAAAAAATAAGATATCGTCACCTCCACGGCCGTCATAACTCGATGTTCCAACGTTTTTGACCTCATCGACCTCAATTTCGACTTGTGGACTGTATGGATTGATCAATGTGGAGGTGAATTGCTGTGATTCCCCCTGAAAAAAGAAAAAATCATTGCCCGGTGATCCCACGACATCATAGATATTTTGATTATTCATCATATTACCGCACCCAAATACTCAATTATTACCCCAAGCACGCCCAAACCGTGCATCTTACTAGGATAGACCATAATTAGTTAATTTTTTATGTAATTTGTACGTGTTTTGATAAGCTTATGGTTTTTTCATATGCAGGCTATTGTTTTTAAATATATTTCGTATTTAAACCTTTGGTTTGCCGTTCGCAAATTTTGCTCTAGTTATATAGCCACTCAAGCTGTATCGTAATATTTCCAAAGAATGTGCCTAAATGATTAAAAAAGACCTGCCCTACAAAAATAAAGGTGATTTAACGACGGGTTCCGTAGTCAGTCATCTCATACGCCTGACAATACCCATGATATGGGGCATTCTAGCCGTCATCAGCGTTCAGCTTGTTGACACGTACTTTATTTCATTGCTCGGAACAGAAGAGCTTGCAGCGATTAGCTTTACATTTCCTGTCACGATGATCATCACACATTTGGTGTTTGGTATTAATATTGCGATGTCCTCCGTCATTTCGCGCATGATCGGCGAGAAGAAGAAAACTGAAGCCAAGCGCGTTGTTTTGCATGGGATATTCATGGCGTTTTGCGCTTCGAGCACAATCGCAATATTATGTTACATCTTTCTTGAACCGCTCTTTAGAGCATTGGGCGCTGACCATACAACGATGCCTATTATATGGGAGTATATGCCCTATTGGCTCATTGGTTCAGCGATTCTTGCTATTCCTGTTAATGGCAATTCGGCCGTGCGTGCAGGAGGAGATTCTCTGTCTCCCGCACTTGTCATGAGCAGTGTTGCAGTTGTGAACCTGATTTTAGACCCGATCCTGATTTTTGGGTTATTTGGCTTCCCAGAATTAGGCGTTCAAGGCGCGGCCATTGCATCTTTGGCCGGATACGTTGTTGGCCTATTTTGCGGATTGTATGTTTTGATCGGTGTGAAGGATCTGCTGCCACGAGATGGCCTTCATATTGATCAATTTAAGGATTCCGTTAAACGATTGATACACATTGCTATTCCGGCCGGTATCACCAATATCATTCAACCCTTTACCAATGCTGTCATCATTGGTTTGCTCGCGGTTTATGGCACAGAGGCCGTCGCCGGATTTGGTGTTGTAAGCCGCATTGAGGCATTTTCATTGTTGCTGGTCATCTCACTGGCCCTTGGGATGGCGCCGATTATCGGGCAAAACTGGGGCGCGGGTAATTATCGCCGCGTTCACAATACAATTAACCTATCCATTGGAATTAATTTTGCGTGGTCGTTCATCATCGCAATTATTCTCGGTGTTTTCGCGGAGCCGATTACAAGTGCGTTCTCGGAAGACCCAAAGGTCGTTGAATATGGAACACTATTTTTTACGATTGTTCCCTTTTCCTATGCGTTTGGAAATCTGGTTATGGGCTGGGCATCGGCCTTTAATGCCATGGGCATGCCCAAACGATCTTTTGTTATGATCATCGTAAAATCGTTCGTTGTCACGATCCCGGCTGTCTACATCGGCAGTCAATATGATGGTGTGCGCGGCATTTTCATTGCGATGGCGTTTGCAAATGTTGTAACGGGCGTCTTCTTTCACCTGATTAGCTGGCGCGTTTGTCTGAGTTGTGAAGCCGAACCCGTTCAAGAGCAAAAAGCCGCCTAGACTAAATTTCACATGAATTTATGTTGAAGAGGTTGCGGTTTTCGTGGCAAGAAAGCTTATGCGTATGTGAAAAATCGCAATATTTTAACATATTTATGATAGTGTAAAGACATGTCCGGCATGGAAATATTACTACCGACAGTTTTGTTGCTTGGCGCAGGGTTCTGCGTCATTTATTTTTGCCGCCTTGTTCGCATCAGCCCGATCATAGGGTTCTTATTCGCCGGTCTTATTCTCGGTCCCTATGGTCTTGGGCTTATCGAAGACAACAAAACAACTCATTTTCTGGCTGAACTTGGGGTTGTGTTTTTGTTGTTTGATATTGGTCTGCATTTTTCCTTTAAATCAGCCTGGACATTCCGAAGAGATTTATTTGGTCTTGCGCCGCTTCAGCTCATTTTAAGTGGCTTGGTTCTCGGGTTCAGTATGTCCTTCATTTTTGGAATGAATAGTGAGGTCGCAATATTACTTGGTTTGACGCTGGCTCTATCGTCCACGGCTGTGGTCATGCAGATGATTGCCGATCTAAGACAAACAGAATCGCCAGTTGGTCAATCAGCAAAATCTATTTTGATTTTCCAGGATTTAGCGGCAATCTTTCTCTTGATCTTTGCCGACACGCTCGGCAGCGATGCAAGCCTTTCCAGCACGCTTTTATATACCGTTGCAAACACGGTACTTGCTTTTGCAGCCGCCATCGCGCTTGGCCGTTATATTTTAACGCCGCTGATGAAGTCGATCATCAAATACGATGACCCAGAAATGTTTACCGTCCTTGGATTACTGATTGTCATGGTTACGGGGCTTGCGACTGCGTCTGTTGGTTTATCGCTTACGCTCGGCGCATTCTTGGCCGGTATGGTTCTGGCGGAAACTCCTTTTCGTGTGCTGCTCCAGACCGAGCTGCGCCCGTTTCGAAGCCTTTTGATGGCGTTTTTCTTCATTACGATCGGGATGATGCTGAACCCGGTTACAATTTGGGGAGGGTTTGGGTCAATCATTAGCCTCACGGCCCTGCTGATCGCAGCAAAGGGGGCCATTATTGGCGCACTGGTATTTGTTATGCGCCGCCCGCTTCATCAATGTATACAGCTAACGTTCTTGTTAGCGCAGGGCAGTGAATTTGCCTTTGTTATTTTGAGCATGGCAGCAAAACAGGCCGCGCTTGGTCCCATCCTGAGCGAGCAATTAATTGCCGCGGTGGCCATGAGCATGTTGCTGACGCCTATTTTGAGCATGATTGCCTATCGCTGGAGCCTGAATGTGTGCACGAAGTATGAAAATGGCATTACAAATTGTCCGAGCGATAATACGAGCCCGATCAATGTTGGCACGAATCCTGTGTTTATTATTGGCATGAACGAAGTTGGCAAAACGCTGGCACGCGGATTTAAGGCGCACAAGGTTCCCTATCTGGCTGTTGACCATGATCGCCAGAGGTTTTTGGAGGCTACAAACGCCGGGTATACTGTGGCCTATGGTCAGCCCGATGATTTGCGATTTTGGAATACGTTAGGCGTAAATACAGCGCGCGCCATTTGCGTTGCATCACCGAAATATGAAACCGCACGTCGATTAACGCCAATTATTCAACGGCTATACCCATCTCTGCGACGCTACGTCGCTGTCTCTGATTCTGCCGATGGTGTACGTTTTGCGGCGCTTGGCCTTAGCCCGTTTCATAACCGGGGCGCGCCGCCAGGTATAGAAATGACGGCTGCAATTCTTAAGGATATCGGGATATCAGAAGACAAAGTCCTCGATTGGATTGAAAACGAGCAATCCGCCTATCTCGACAGCAATAAATCTCTTTTGCCAGAAGAAATGGTCGCCGTGGCCGCAGAATAATCCACTTACGAATTGACTGGATCAGGACTTAGTTTCCAAACAGGCCCTTAATTTTGTCCTCAACATCACCAGCGCCGCTGCCGATTTTGTCTTTAAGCTTTTCTTTGAAGCCTTCAACTTGACCAGCGCCGATATCCTTGAGCGCCTCGGGCGATAGGCCCTGGTAAAAACCAGCATTGCCGGCCGCTTTTTGTACGCGGGCCAAAACTTGCGTCATTACTTGCGCAACCGCTTCACGGGCCAGAACGCCATTTTCCCTTTTGCCAATACCCGTAAGAATAATGTCGGGCACCACAACCGATGACAGGTCCTGATCATTGATTAGAGTGACTGTCGGGTTGAGCTGTGCCTTTGTCAGGGCAAAGCGATCGATGATGACTTTAGGGCCGGGTTCAGCCGCTTGTTCGCTGGCCGGCATTTTTTTCTTTACGTTGTCCGATAATGTATTGAGATTGGTTCCGCCATTTTTGACCTCCAAATTCACCTGTGTCCCATCGACACTAATGTCTTTGATTTTTACCAAATCCTTTGAGAGATCACCAAGCGTCACGGAAATTTCCGCAACCGTGAGCGCATGCGATTTTTTAAAACCGGGTGGATTTGCGATCTTAAGGTTGCGTACAATTGCTCTTCGGTTTTCAAGCTGAACATCCATCATTCCCATGCTGACATCAACACCAAGCGCATCAGTCGCTACACGCTCCGTGACCTGTTTCGCGATATTGCTGAGGTTCAAATAGACGTACACGCCACCGCCAAATAACAGGGCTACGGCTACGGAAGAAACGGTTAAGGCAGTTTTGGTCACGCTCATGGGTATTCTTTCTCAAATAAATTTAACTTTTTTTTGTATCATTGCTTTATATCAAGCGAATGAGGACTATAGAAAGCCTAAATTTGAAAAAAACCACACTGAAGGGGTTTAAATGAGTAAAAAACATGTGCTTCGCTGGGTTCCCCTTGTGGTTTTAATGATGATCATTGGCGCTGCTTATGGACTGGAGTGGCACAAGTTACTCACGTTTGATGGTCTTCAGAATCAAAAAGAGGCTTTTCAAATTTACGCCCTAGAACACCCAGTTCTAAGT
>CAYGQP010000028.1:0-11214 GCA_964352115.1 uncultured Micavibrio sp.
CAGTGAGGGCGGTCCTCATGAAACGGCGCAGTTTGTCGTTATGACTCTGGCCTTTTTGGTTGCGCTGAGAATTTTGTTTTTGCCCGCGTTGAAATCCAGCCCGCTGTTGTATGGATGGGCTGGCGTGGCCGCGCTTAGCTGTTTTTATGTTGCGGGTGAAGAGATTAGTTGGGGCCAACATATCCTGAACTGGTCAACGCCAGAGTATTGGCTGGCGATTAATGATCAGGGTGAAACAAATTTGCACAACACATCGTCGTGGCTTGATCAAAAACCGCGCTTAATTTTGGAAATCGGTGTTTTGGTTGGGGGGATTATTATTCCGTTATTACGGCGGTTCAAGCCTGCAATTCTGCCAAAACGCCCTGAGATCATTTATCCACCAACGATTTTGTCGGTTACTGCTGTTTTAGCGCTGTTGATTACCATTGTAGATAAAATCGATAATCAGCTTGATGCGGTGGTGCTATTTGAGCGCGCCAGTGAAGTTGAGGAGCTGTATATATTTTATTTCGTTTTGCTGTATCTGTTAGCCCTGAAATCAAGGCTTGTGCATAACCAGCGTTGACCATTCCCCAATGTCATAGGTCTTTTTTAGCGTAAGGCCGAGAGGTTGGTATCGGTCTAAAACGCTTTGCGCCTGGGTTTTTAAGATGCCGGAGAGGATGATATAGGCATTATCATCGGCAACGTCCACCAGATCATCTGCCATTTCAATCAACGCGCCTGCCAGAATATTGGCGATGATGAGATCAAATGGCCCACGTTTTTTGACGATTTCACCTTCAAAGCCGTCATTGACAGCGCAAAAAAGCTCGGCTTTTGATAAGGGCACCTTGTTAGCTTTCGCGTGACGCTGGGTGACGTTGATGGATTCCGGGTCGTTGTCTACGGCGAATACCGGGGTTTTCCAGAGTTTGTGCGCGGCAATGGCCAAAATTCCTGATCCTGTGCCCATATCCAGTACGTTCCATGGGCATACGCCATCGGTGTTCAGGTCTTGCATTGCCTCAAGACAGCCTGCAGTTGTGCCATGTTCCCCTGATCCGAACGCGGTTGCGGCATCGATTTGAAGGCCATACTGGGCTCTTGGAACTTCGCCATCGTAATGAGAGCCATATACAAAGAATTCGCCGATCGAAAAGGGCTGAAATTGTTGGTATGAGTGTTCTAGCCAATCGATATCAGCTGGCACCTCTTCGATTGTCCATGATGGGTCACCAAGCGCGGTTTCATTGAGCTGGCATAGTTCGAAACCCAGTGCAGCTTTTTGCTTTAAATCCTGCAGTTGAGGTTTTTCTGCGAAATACCATTGAATCGCCCAAGGAGATTGGTCGTGGTTTTTTTCACGCAATGACACATGCGCAAGGCATATGTGCTCAAATGGCACATTAAGATGCTCGATCTGGTTTTGATTGATCTCAGCGGGTAATTTGAGCGTTGCGCGATACATGACGATACGGCGCTAGAGCGATTAAGTCCGCTCTTCGTCCTCTTCGTCGCCCAGATCTTCTTCATCTTTTTCAAGATCGTCCAGGCTGCCGATGTCATCGTCTTCTAGGTCGATGTCATCGTCGTCATCGTCATCGCTGTCAATGTCGAGGCCTGCGGATATGTCATCGTCGTCATCGTCATCGCCTTTTTTGATGTCATCATCGTCCAGGCTGACAATTTCCAATTCTTCCTCGTCTTCCAATTCATCATCATCCTCTGATGACTCTTCCTTGGCTGTTTTCTTTGAAACCTGGCTTTCGGCGGCTTCTTCAGTTGCGGCGGCGGCTCTTCCGCGGCGGCTTTTTAGCTTGATCGCTCCTGTGAACTCTGTGTCACAACTTGGGCACGTGATCGGGCGTTTGTTCATGTCATAAAATCGTATGCCACATTCTACGCATACACGCTTTAAACCTCTTACATCAACAGCTGCGCTCACTTCTTACTCTCCTCAAGTTTTTAAGATTGTTCTTAAAGGTCTGAGTGCCTGATTTTGACTTCTGTGTCAAATGAATATTTGGGGATTTTCTAGACAGCTATGGACCCGCGCCCTATATGAGTATAATCTGGTCGACGTTGAATATTTCATAGAGACGTCAACTCACGTCTCAGTTTTTGGAGAACTTTATATGCAGACATCTGTCGTAATTTGTGGTTTTAAACGCTCCCCCATGCATTTCGCGAACAAGGGCGAATTGGCCAAGGTTCGTCCCGATGATATGGCGGCGACGGTGATTAAGGCTCTGATCGCTGATACGGGGGTGAAAGCTGACGACATTGAAGACCTTCTTATGGGGTGTGCGTTTCCGGAAGCGGAGCAAGGCTTTAATCTTGCTAAAATCGTGGCGCAGAATGCTGATTTGCCGATTTCTGTTGCTGGTGCGACTATAAACCGTTTTTGCGGGTCATCCATGACATCCGTTCACATTGCCGCGGGGGCCATTCAAATGGGCGCTGGTGATGTATTTATTGCCGCGGGTGTTGAAAGCATGAGCCGTATTCCCATGGGCGGGTTTAATCCCATGCCTAATCCTGCGCTGTATGCGAAATATCCGCAAGCTTATATTGGTATGGGCGAAACGGCAGAAAATTTAGCGAAAAAGTTTGATATCAGCCGAGAAGAACAGGAAGAATTCGCCGTATCTTCTCATCATAAGGCCGCAAAAGCCGCAGAAACCGGTAAGTTTGATGATGAAATTGTTGCAATTGGGGATGTGAAAACCGATGGCACGATTCGTCCCGATTCCTCCGTTGAGAAACTTGCAACGCTTCAACCAGCCTTTTTAAAGGACGGCACTGTGACGGCGGCCACATCATCACCGCTGACCGATGGAAGCGCCGCGTTATTGGTGTGCTCCGAGACTTATGCTGACAAAAATAAATTGCCGAAACTGGCCCGGATTAAATCCGTGGCTGTGGCTGGGTGTGCGGCGGAGATCATGGGATACGGGCCCGTTCCGGCAACGAATAAAGCCCTTGCACGCGCTGGTTTGAAAATTGGTGATATTGATATTATCGAGCTGAACGAAGCATTTGCGGCCCAAGGTCTAAGCGTGCTCAAGGAGCTTGGCGCTGATCTTAAAAAAGTGAACCTTGATGGTGGCGCGATTGCTTTAGGTCACCCGCTTGGTACGTCTGGTGCGCGGATTACGGGGAAGGCGGCTAGCTTGCTTCATCGTGAAAAGGCGAAATACGCTCTGGCCACCATGTGTATTGGCGGCGGACAGGGTATTGCGACAATTCTTGAGGCGATTTAGTGTTTAAAGGCCTGGTCTCTGGTTGTATCTTCGTGTTTTAATTTTATCTTTCTTCATGGTTGCTGTGACAGCATATCCTCAAATTTATTAAGCTCTATCTTTTAGATAGCTTGCTTCCTATCCATAGGAAATAAAGGGTTATACATGTGCATAAGAAAAAGCGAATATACCTCCTCTGGGTTCGGATCTTGTTAAGATTTTGTAGTGTATAATTAAAGACCAATATCATTAATGTTCTGCCGGGTGGGATGAAGAAACAAAGCCTTACGAGAATTTTGAAAATCGATCCTGAGTCGGAGCTGAGTTACGTTGCTTCGGCATTTTCCGATGTTTTGAAATCACAAATACACGACATCATAAAGCAACCGACCAATGCACGGCGCGATGATCTTGAGGCGTTTGTTCGTGAGATGTATCAGGCGTTCTATGATCATGCGAAAAAAAGCCTGATTGAGACGCGCGATGATATTGGAAATGATCAAAACCATCCAGAAGCAGAGAATTTGAAGCAAAAGGCGCAGAATGTTCAGTCCGATTTCGAAAAACTGATGATTGAATTTGCCGTTTGTTACCTCAATTTACACCAATCGATGGGTATGTTTCATGAGGCTTTGTCATATATGCCAGCGCCCAAAACGGGGACCACGGGTCGAACGGAATGGACCCGGGACACGGAACGCCTTGTCGGGCAATATCATGGTGAACGCGATCAGCTTATTGTTGAATTAGAGCAGCTCACGGAATGCATGACGAAATTTATTGAATTTGCGCCAAGGCTAGAAGAATTCGAGAATGCCGTTGGAAAACTCGTAGGGTCTAAGGAAAAAAAGGAAGCTTTGCGCTCCGTGATGGCTGGTTTGCGTCTGGATAATTTCGAGCGCGCTAAAAAGGGTCTGGACGAGCTTTTGAACAAAAAGCCCCGTTTGGGCTTAACAAACAGCAGGGCCATCATGGAGACAATCCAAAACCACGGCCAGGCATATATTGAATTGGTTCACGCATACAAAGACCATCTAAAGGGGGGGGATGGGAAATTATTTCTGAATGCGCAGGAGCTCGGCGTTGTTGTTGATGCTAAAACCAAAGATCTTTCAAAAAAGAACGCGTTTATCACGAAATATTTTCGCCCCTATCTGGAATACCGTTTAAAAAGCACCCATTTATTAAAAGATAAGCTCGGCGTTATAGGCTCAATTGATAGTTTGGTGGGGTTATATACGCGCATGATGCATGGTATGATTTTGCCCATGACTGAAATCAAGGATGTTCGTGAATACGAATCGCATATTATCGACAATATTAATTTCTTGCTTGAGACAAAGTTCAAAGAAGTGAAGAATATTGATGAGTGGAATGCGCAAAACATTGAGCATTTTTATGACAGTCTCAACGGATTTGAAATTAGTAAAACGCTGGAGCGGCAGAATAAGAAAAAGGACAAGGCATGACGTTTAAAAAAGTTGCTGTGATTGGATCAGGGGTCATGGGCTCCGGGATTGCCGCGCAGGTCGCGAATGCGGGTTTGCCGGTTGTGCTGCTGGATATCAAGCTTGAGGACAAGGACCTGGCCAGGGACGCAGTGGGGCGTATGTTAAAGGCCGATCCGGCGCCGTTTATGCGTAAAAGTAACGCGAAGCTCATTACCACCGGGAATCTTGAGGATGATATTGGCCTGTTAAAGGAGTGTGACTGGATTATTGAGGTTGTGCTAGAGGATCTGAAGATCAAGCATAAAACCTATGAGACGATTGACAAACATCGGAAAAAAGACGCCATCGTGTCTTCAAACACATCGACCATTCCACTTCATAAGCTTGTAGAAGGCCAGTCAGCGGATTTTGCTAAACATTTTATGATTACGCATTTCTTTAACCCACCGCGTTACATGCGTTTGATGGAACTGGTTGTGGGTGAGAAAACGGATAAAAAAGCCGCTGCAAAGGTGCAGGAATTTTGTGATGTGCATTTGGGCAAGGGTGTTGTTGTTTGTAATGATACGCCGGGCTTTATAGCAAATCGTCTGGGCGTGTTCTGGCTGACGTCCGGGATTAATGAAGCGATTAAACAGGGTGTTTCCATTGAACTTGCTGATGCTGTGCTCAGTAAGCCCGTTGGTATTCCAAAAACAGGTGTTTTTGCGCTTGTTGATCTGGTGGGAATTGATTTGATGCCGAAACTCTCGGAATCGTTATTATCGACGCTTCCTAAGGATGATGATTACCGGGAAATTTTTCAGGATTACCCATTCATTCATGACATGATTGAGGCCGGATATACAGGCCGCAAGGGCAAGGGCGGCTTTTACCGCTTAAACCCCGATGCTCCGAAAAACGCCCGCGAAAAACAAGCGCTGGCGATCCATAAGGACAAATTCGATGAGGCGCAGTATGCGTCTGCCGATAAGCCGAGTGACCCGGCGATTGATGCGGGACGTAAGGGTCTGCGCGCTGTGGTGGAGGCCGATAGCGCTGGTGGTCAATACGCCTGGGCGGTTCTGCGCGATACACTGCATTATGCTGCTTCGCTGGTCGGTGAAATTGCCGATACGGTGTTTGATATCGATGAAGGCATGAAGCTGGGATATAACTGGAAATCCGGTCCCTTTGCGATGATAGATGCGCTGGGCGTGGCGTGGTTCGCGGGCAAGCTGAAGGACGAAGGCAAGAGCGTTCCTGCGATCCTTGAAAAACTGGGCGATGGCACGTTTTACAAGGTCGAAAAGGGCAAGGCGTTTTTCTTTGGCACCGACGGCAAATATCATGAGATTAGGCGTCCGAAGGGCGTTTTGTTGCTCAGTGATATCAAGCTGGCTTCTGAGCCTGTTTTGAAAAATGGATCGGCTAGTGTTTGGGATATTGGCGATGGTGTTTTGTGTTTTGAGCATACATCGAAGATGAATACTTTTGATGAGCAGATTTTTGAGATGCTCGCCAAAACCAAGGCCATGATTGACGGGTCGGATGAATACAAGGCGCTTGTGATTTATAACGAAGCCTCGCATTTCTCGGCCGGTGCGAACCTCGGTTTGGCGGCGTTTATGATCAATATCGCGATGTGGCCGCAGGTTGAGCAATTTGTGGCTGGCGGTCAGAAGAGCTTTATGGATCTGAAATTTGCAGAATTCCCTGTGGTGAGTGCGCCTTCGGGCATGGCGCTGGGCGGAGGGTGCGAGATTTTGCTTTGCGCCGATGCGGTACAGGCCCATGCCGAGACCTATACCGGCCTGGTTGAGGTTGGTGTTGGCTTGATCCCCGGTTGGGGCGGATGTAAGGAGCTGATTTTGCGGTTTCAGGAGCGTGAAAAGGCACAGTTCCAAAAATCGCTGGATGCGGTTGATAAAAAACAGCTTTGGTTCTCTCCGTCGACCACGCCGATGGGGGCGGTGCGCAAGGCATTTGAAGTTATTGGAACGGCGACGGTTGCGAAATCCGCGTTTGAAGCCATTGATCTTGGCTATTTCCGTCATAGCGATGGTGTGACGATGAATCGTGATCGCTTGCTGTTTGATGCCAAGGAAAAAGCATTGAAATTGGCGAAGGATTACAAGGCCCCGGATAAGGTTGAGGACATCCGTATGCCCGGCCCGACAGGCAAGACAGCGCTTGAGCTGGCGGTGAGTGATTTCCACAAAAACGGCAAGGCTACGGACTATGACGTGGTGGTTTCCGACCATTTGGCGAATGTGCTGTCCGGCGGTGATTCTGATTACACACAAACCATGAGCGAGGATGATTTGCTGAAGCTTGAGTTGTCGGAATTCATGAAGTTGCTCCGCCATGAAGGCACGATGGATCGCATTGAGCATATGTTGAGCACGGGTAAACCACTACGGAATTAGGCGGTGCAATTTCCGTTTTTGATAAGTTTTCTTCATTTTAAACAAGCGAATTATTTAAGTTGTCTTTATGACCGATTATATCGATATGTATTGCGAACGTTTGGGGCCGGAATTTTGGGCTGAGCCGCTGAATGCCATTACAAATCTTTCGTTTTTTATTGCTGCATTTTTGGCATTTGTTTTGGCGCGCCGTGAAAGTGCGCTGAATTGGCGCAGTGGGTTTTTGATTTTCATGATGGTTGTGATTGGATCAGGCAGCTTCGCGTTTCATACTTTGGCGACGTTCTGGGCGAAGGTAAGCGATATTCTGCCGATTTTGTTCTATCAAACCGGGTTTTTGATTTTTTACAGCCGGTATGTGATGCAGCTTTCCTGGTCGAAAGTCGGGGGGCTGTTCGCGTTGTTTACCTTGATGATGGTGGTGTTTTATCGATTGCCGGCTGAATGGCTCAATGGATCGCTGGGCTATGCACCTGCGCTGTTGTTTGTGCTCGGGTTTGGTCTGTGGCATTTCACAGCCGCAAAGGCGGGCAAGGTGCAGGAGCCTTTTGTGCTGTTGGCTGCGACCCTTGTTTTCTCGGTTTCGCTGACATTCAGATCAGTTGATATGCAGTTTTGTCAGGCCATGCCGATGGGGACACATTTCATGTGGCATGTTTTGAACGGTCTAGTGCTTTACCTTTGTACACGGGCGTTGATTTTGAACCAAAAAGACCGAAGAATATTTACATAAGCATTGACAGTTCTGGCCTTGTCCTCTATAAAAACCGTTAATCAATACAAAGAGGAAAACACTGCGTATGACGTCAACAGCAGCCACATTTAATGCTGATCTTAAAGCGTATCAACTTCAGCGTGATTCAACCCCTGGCGCTTATCACCCAACCTTGCGGCTGGCGACAGATTTAACGACAGCAGAGCCTGATGGCAGACCAAATTTCCGGATTGATGATGTTCGTGAAATTGTTCGTTCTCTCAGGCAGGAAGGCGCTTTTGACCGCGCTGACTATATGGCGGAATATATGGGTGATATTAATCCAGCGCTCCTTAAGCAGGGCTTGAAAGCCGCGATCAAATCTCTTGCCTATGATGATGAGGGAAATAAACGATCTTCAGTAGAATTTCAAAAGGCGCTAACCGGAATATATGGCGCTGTTTTAACGGGACATCCTACATACAGTATGCATCCGGATATGAGCCGTGCATTGGCAGAGCTGGCAACGGAAAAAGCTAAAGGTAACGAAGATACATCAGCCTTAGAAGAAAAACTTCGCGATTCTCTGGAGCTTGACTTTGAACCCCCAAGTTTGGGTGATGAAGAACGTCAGGCCCATGCCACTATGGACAATATGCATGCTGCAATTGATTGGGTAGAAAAAACCGCCATTGAAGTCGCACAAGAAGAATTCCCTGAAGAATGGCAGACCGTGGATTATATGCCGCTTGATGTTGCGACGTGGATTCCCTTCGATTGGGATGGGCGCGCGGATATTAAGTGGCACCAGCTGATGGAAAAGTTTATTTTTCTGACCAAGGGTCTTGATGACGTGTTGATAAGGTTGCAGGTCATTAAGGGACAGCTTGGCGATGATCATGCAGAGATGATGGATACCATGATCGAGGATGTTGAGCAAACGCGTGAAAAACTTACGCAGCACCGCAAAAGCTTTAAAGATTTGGGCCAGAACGATACTGTAGATATGGCAAAATTAGCTGAAATATCTCGGAGCTTTGTTGAAGACACAGACGCAAGAATTATTCATCCTGCAGCTTTAATTAGGCCATTGCAGAATATTATCGATCAAAATCCAGACTCAGATGCGCTTAAAAATCTTGTGCAGTTGCGATCACGTTTGAAAAACCATGGACTGAAAAAGGGCGGCATTCATTTTCGTTTGAACAAGCGATCTGTTTTGAATGCCGCAGCGGAAAAGAAAAAGGGTAATGGCGAAGTCCCAGAGACGAGTGAGAAAAGCTTCCATATTGGTAATGTTGCCTTATGGAAGGAAACCATTATGCAACAAATGGGCATTGCAAAAGAGCTTTTGCAGCACTTCGATGCCCATGGTCCTATTCGTTATTTGATTGCCGAATGCGACGATCACAATATCGTTTTAGAAGCTCTGGATTTTGCCAAAAAGATTGGCATTGATGAACAGATTGATATTAGCCCGTTGTTTGAAGATCGCGACGGTCTGGATAGCGCGAGTAAGGTTGTCGATAAGCTCTTTAAGGACCCTAATTATCTTGCGTATATCAAAAAGCGTGGCGTGGCATCTTTTCAGCTTGGGTATTCAGATTCTGGTCGCTATGACGGTCAGATTGCCGCATCACGTTTTATTGAACGCGTAGAAGCTGGAATTTTACAACGTTTTGCAGCGGCGCGTGAAACCGATCCTGAACTTGCTGATGTGGGTCTTTGTTTTTACGGTACACATGGTGATAATCCCGGGCGCGGCGCTCACCCAGCAAGCGTTGAAAGTCGTCAGCGCTATGTTCATACGCCGCGCATTCTATCATTGGCGAAAATGCTAGGCATTAAGGTAAAACATGAGTCCAGCTTTCAAGGACAAGACGGGAATTTGATTCACGGGACAAAAGAAGCCTCTAAATCATATTTTGCCAAGGCAATAATGCTTCTAACGAAGGATCATACCGAAGATGTCAAAAATGATCCCTTTTATAGTGCGTATCATGATGAAGCTCTGGATTTTTTCAAGGAAGCGCGTGATACCCACGCCGGATTGGCTCATGGTTCGGGAAATGCGGATTTGGTTGCAACATTTGCTGGTTGGATGATGCAAACGGGCAGTCGTCCGGTGATGCGTGACCAGAAGAGCGGCGGAGCGCGTAAACTGCCGCGTGCAATTCCAGATAACGCGATCAAAAAGCAGCTTGGCCTTATGTATAACATGACCTATGGGCTGGGCACCGCCATTAAAAACGACCCTGAGCGCTTTGAGCGTTTAATGCGCTCTCCGGCTTTTCGAGAATGTATGGCCGCGGTTGATTATATTATCGAGAACTCTGATCCTGAAATTTTGATGGCTTATATTGAGATATATAACCCAAAATTCTGGCAGGATCGTGCATCCTTAATGGGTAAAGGATCAAAAAAGGAGCGTGAACAATGCTATCTCGTTGCGGATAAGTTGCAAAAAGACGGGTTTTATCAGCGATTTTCAGGGGCTGCCTTTAAGGTTTGCGCAGATTTTGCTGCGCTTAAGGAAGCGCGAATGGATCTTAAGATTGAGAATGATCCGATGACGGACCCAAATAGAAAGCCTAAAGTTGCGCGTAAGCAATTTGCCCTTCAATCGCTTCACGGGTCACGAATGGCGTACATGATTGATCTTTTTCAACACGCTGTGCAAATCCCTGATTTTGGATCACGTCATAACAGTTCACGCGATGAATTGATCACGAGAATTATGAATTATGATTCCAGTGCATTTGATGATTTGCAGAAGATATTTGCCAGTAACGATAATGACTCTGATTTGAAGGATCTCGATTTTGGTAAGCCAACAGATTATAGGTCGGGTGATGCTGGATATCATCATGTCGCAGATGAGATTATTAACCCTATGCGAAGAGATTTGGGCGGTATTCAGGAGGTTACACAGGCTATTTTCCAAGTTATTCCCGGGGTTGGATAAAAAAGATATAAATACATAAAATCCAACCTATATTTTACGGCTCTTTAACCGATTTCGGGCATGATGGGGTCATGTTTTGGTCAAAAAACAAGAAAACGGACAAACAGAAAAAGAGCCCAAAAGAGGCTCAGGCGAGTGGTACGGGGAAAGAATTAAGTGTGGGGAACAGTGATCGCCAGCGTATTCGTGAAGAAGCGCTGGCGAACGCACGTCAGGCCCGCGCTGAAATTGGCGAGGAAACGCTGAACCGCATTGCGGCGGCGATGACCAAAAAACAAAATTCCGCAACGGAACAAGCCAAGGCGCAAATTGCCAAGGCCGATTCAGAGCGCGTTCTCGACGAAATCATGTATATGATTGATCAGAAGGATTAGGAGCTAGGCTTCTGGAGTTGCGGGCGCCCCTGCTGCGGCTTCTCGCGCTGCTTTAGCAGCATTTAACTCTGCTTCGTCGCGAATGTGTAAAGAGC
>CAYGQP010000029.1:0-11044 GCA_964352115.1 uncultured Micavibrio sp.
ATTTTACATAACTCTATGTCTCTTCTAGGGATAGAGACAACAAAAGATATTTCTGTGAAACCTCTACCCGATCATGAAAACGAGCAGATTGAAACTTTGCTAAATGAGCGCCAGCAAGCACGCGCAAACAAAGATTTCGCGAAATCGGATGAACTTCGTGATCAGCTTGCTGCGCAGGGTATTGAGGTAGAAGACACACCGGACGGCCAGAAATGGCGGAAATTATAATTATCGCGCGATCAGGACACGATAGAAAACATTGGCATCCGAAGCGACATCATATGAACATCCTGCTTTTTTCCCTCTTAGGCTTGCGTCAGTTTCACCAATAAGAAGCGAGGCGTTATAGCCATAGCTTCCTGTAAATTTAGTTACTCCAAATTCATCATCAGCCGGAATGGCTGTACTTTGAATATTTGTATTCTTATTGAGCTCTTCGCAAACTGTATCGGAAAGGTTTTGAACCGTGATCATCAGTTCGGTCGACGTGTTGTTCGTGTTGTTCGTGCCAATATTTTGAATTCGCGTATCAGCGGTTATCAGCCATTCAATCTTCCCGTTAAAACTTGAATCTTTGGCATCTTGGGGAGGGGGGCGCCAATTTACGCCTCCCCCATCAGGGTGAAATATGTGACACATAAAATTCGCAGGCGCGTTGCCATTTGTATACCCAATGTTTTGTGGATCTTCAAAGCTGATTTGCGTTTCCGTGCAGCCCCTGAGCCTGAGCTGGGCTACAGCCGTTGCAACACTCTCTGAATACTCGACAATGTCAGATGCAAAAAGCTTGGCGCGGTCCTTGCCCACTTTAACAGAAGACCCGCGGTTACCCTGTGAAACGGCAAACGTAAGCGCGGCCAGAAGGGCGATGGCAATCAGAATGATGAAAATTACATTGCCAGATTCATGTGCGGACGAAGAACGTGTCATATATTAAGCGCTATCATGGGCCAGAAAATCCTGCCAGATATTTTTGAAAGTCTTTTTCATTTGATTTGGGAATATGAACGGGCAGAACTTTATGTCCATGCGCGGCTAAAGTCAGAAAAACATCACGGCCACTGCCGATTTCAACGTGATCTTGTAATCCAATGCCTAAAATCGGCATCTCAATCGGCGCGCCACTGGCCAGCTTTTTTTCCACGGCTTCGCGTTTTGGTTGCTCGCGTCTTGATAGCTCATCAGGTTTTTTGATGCCGCCATCTTCATCCAGCCATTCAAAACTAAACACGGATTCGCGCCAGCTTTTTAGAATACGCGCAACATCAACGCGGACCTCAATGAAGGAGGACGTTGTGCTTTGTGCGGCGGCATTTTTAATGAACTCAGGCTGAAGTGTTTCTTGTGTCATTTTTATGTTCTTTATCTATGCATCAATGCGAAAATTCTTTATATTCTTGTTTATACTGCATAATGTGTAAAAAAACTCTAAACATTCACCTTAAAATAAAGTGACTTTTTGATATGCCAGCAAACGCCCCGGAAAAAATTAAAATAGCCACTGATGCCGACGAGGTTTCATGCGATGGGGGCGGTGGGCCGCTGGGGCATCCAAAAGTATGGTACAGCTTCGATCAACAGGATCAGGTTGAATGCGGCTATTGTGATCGTCTTTTTGTGAAGAAATAGTGCAATATTGAATTTCCTGCACATAACGCTATATAATGAGATAAGGCGCTAAATTTTAGGCCTAAATACTCTAAACTCGCTCATAAAGAGGAGAACGACATGTCTTCAGGACGATTAACTCTGTTTGATTCACCCTTGTTTTTAGGGTTTGAACAATTCGAAGAAACTGTAGATCGCATGCGCAAGGCCGCCGGCGGTGGATACCCCCCATACAATATTGAGCAAATTGGCGAAAATGGCCTGTGCATTACGCTGGCCGTCGCTGGATTTACGATGGACGATCTGGATGTTGAGGTCGAGCACAGCCAACTCACCATTCGCGGGAAGCAGACCGACGAAGAAACGCCAGAGCGCATTTTTCTGCACCGCGGTATCGCCACGCGTCAATTCGTGCGAAGTTTTGTGTTGGCCGATGGTATAGAGGTCAGGGGCGCGAGGCTGGACAGCGGATTGCTGCATATTGATCTGGAAAAGGTTATCCCCGAATCAACAGTACAAAAAATAACCATAAATGGTGCCGAAGATACTCTGGAAACGGCGCAGGTGCTGAAAGTCGACCGGGAGAAAAGCTAACGTTACGATCGGCCTTGCGAGCGTTTTCACGCATATCAGATTTTTTTAATGTTAGAGAAACAAAAAAAAGATATACTGAAGGAATACGAGGAGGGTAAAAATGGAAAAAAATCAGGATTCCCATCGGGGATTAAGAGATCTTTCATCACAGGATTTTCTCAATTTCGGCATACAGGAAATCGCATATATTCGTGAAATCACCGTGGATAATAAGGATGCCTTTGTCATTCATGCGGCCGATGGCACGGCCTTGAGCGTCATGGAAACATATGACGATGCCAGATCAGCGGCACTTCACAACGATCTTGAGCCTATTTCAATTCAATAGTATTTGATGAATGAAGATGAGGCAGATCGGCATGTTTAAGCTGCGGCTGTCATTCTTTCCATTTGCGGTGAGAAATATGAGCGAATCATATCGATATCGTTTGTCCCGCGAAGCTTCGCAACAAATTCACGATCCTTCATGCGCCTTGTTAATCTGGACAGGCGCTGTAAATGCAAGACGCCGTCTTCCTTAGGCGAGAGCAGGACACAGATGAGATCAACCGGTCTGTGATCAATGGCATTAAAATCAATTGGGCACGCCAGCCGCGCAACCGCCAAAAAAGGACGGGACAGGTAGGGCATTTTGAGGTGCGGAATAGCAACACCTTCGCCAATGCCGGAACTGGCGATATTTTCCTGCTCCATCATCCGATCCAGCAGAATGTTTGGCATGCTTGGAATATAATATGTGCAGATTTCACGGCACAATGACTGTAAAACATGTTTTTGTGAATTGGATTTCAAATCTAATAAAACGAGATCCGCTTGAATATCTTGTGCTATATTCGTCATATTTTATTCATCCCCATTGATTAACTAAAACACACTGTTGATACTGTTTACACGTATAATCAAAAAAATGCTAGAAAAAATATATAATTTTTCATTTTATTTTTAAAATAATAACAGGCCCTGTCAGTAAGGCTTTTCAGCCCTTATTTTTCATAGAATATGATTTTCTTGCATAAATTATTCGTCATAAATTATTCGTTTCTATAACAGTTTTTATGCCCATCAAAAAAGAGGCTGAATTTACGAACCTCAGCCTCTTTTTAATAATGTTAGAAAGTTATAATGAATTTAGGCTTGGCCCTTTTCATTTCGGGGATCAATCCAGCCGATATTTCCATCTTTGCGTTTATAAACGACATTTATTCCATTATTTGATCCGTTGCGGAACATTAAAACCGGCTCATCAGACAGGTCCAAACGCATGACAGCATCTGCCACGGCCATGGTTTCAATATCAGATGACATTTCCGCAATAACCAACGGGTCTGTGCCGGCCTCTGCGCTATCTTCTTCGTCATCGTTAATACTTTCAGGCATGGCCTGAATCACATAATTCATCGCCTTGGCATTTTCGCTCTCGGGTGTTTGCTCCTGATGCTCATGATGATCACGCAGACGACGCTTGTAACGCCGAAGCTGTTTTGCCGCCTTTTCTGATGCGGCATCAAACGCGGCATATGGCTCTGGGTCTGTTGAGGCAGCCACGCGCATAATGTTTTTGCCAAGCTTGATCGAAATGTGCGCCTTTGTTCGCGCGTGCCCGTGACCCTCCTTCGAAAAAGTGACTGTAGCAAAGGTTGTATGGTTAAAATATTTGCTATTGAGGTCTTCTATTTTTGCTTCGACGTGCGTGCGAAGGGCATCACCGACATCAATTTGCTTTCCGTGAACGGCTAGTTCCATGGTTTTATCCTATGTTAAATATTATTTGAATGTATATACAAGTATATCATATTCGCAAATAAAGGCCAGAAAATGACGCTTTTTTCGGAAATATGAAATATTTAGGGGCAAATAGAGCAAAGGCCTCAGCGGGAAAGGTTTTTCTTCTGCTTCCTTCGCTGAACACTTGAACCAATATGCATGGCTTCACGGTATTTGGCGACGGTGCGCCGGGCCAGATCAATGCCCTCTGCTTTTAACAGCTCAACAATTTTATCATCCGAATGCACTTTTTTAGGATTCTCGTCATCAATTAGGCTCTTGATCCGCGCTTTGATCGCTTCTGATGAGTGCGAAATACCGCTTGAACTCTCAATTGCTGTAGAGAAGAAAAATTTCAGCTCAAAAATTCCGCGCGGCGTGCCGATGTACTTGTTGGTCGTGACGCGGCTGACCGTGCTTTCGTGCATTTCAATGACTTCGGCGATGTCCTTCAGCGTCAGGGGACGTAAAAATTCAATGCCATAGTTAAAAAACGCCTCTTGTTGCTCAACAATCTCGCCCGCCACCTTAATGATGGTCTGTGCCCGTTGATCAAGGGCTTTCACCAGCCAACTCGCCGAAGCCATCTGGTTGGTCAGATACTCCTTGTCCTTCTTTTGCGTCGCTTTGCTTGCCACCTCCGTATAGTATTCATTATTGATCAAAACGCGCGGCAATGTCTCGGCGTTGAGTTCTACGCGCCATCCTCCGCCGAGATTTTTGGGCAATTTCTTCATCAAAACGTCGGGAATGGCCGTTTGCACAACCAAATGATCGAATTCTCCTGCAGGTTTAGGGTTTAATTCGCGAATTTCGGCGATCATGTCCTGAAGATAGGTCTCGTTGACCTCACAAATCTGACAGAGCTTTTTGAAATCATGATCCCCAAGCAAATCGAGGTGATCCAGAAGTTTTTGCATTGGACCATCAAGTGTATTTTTTTCCTCAAGCTGTAAAGCCAGACATTCCGCAAGACCAGAGGCAAAAACACCGGTGGGGTCGAAGCCCTTCATTTTGTGCAAAAGCTTCTCAATTCGTTCAGGGGAGCAGGAAAGCTGTTCGGCGAGATCATCTTGCGAAATGCGCAAATATCCGGCTTCGTCCAGTTGATCAATCAACAGGCCGCCAATCATACGATCGCGTGGATCATCAAAGGCCACGAATAATTGCTCATTCAGATGCTCACGCAGTGTTTCGGGTTTGCTCATGCGGTTTTCGAAAGACATCTCCGCATCTTCAAACTTCAAATTCCCGCCACTGCCCATGTCGGCCATCGATGATCCGGCGTCAAAATCCTGTTGGGGTGAGCGTTCGGGGACATCGGCCTCGTTCCCTGTCCAGCTGTCGTCAAATTCGGCCTGAACTTCATCTTTGGTTTCGGCGCTTTCTGAGGGCTCGCCCTGGTCGTTATCGGCTTCGGCCTTTTCCAGCAGGGGGTTTTTCTCCAGCTCCTCTTCCACCATCTCGGTCAGCTCCATGTTATTGAGCTGCAACATCTTGATCGCCTGCTGCAATTGCGGCGTCATGACGAGTTGTTGAGATTGTCTGAGGTCTAAACTCTGGGTGGGTTTATTCATCCCTCAAGTTTAGCATGGACTGCACATATTGGAAGTAGCTTTTGCTAGCCACCAGATCATGTGATTTGTTACTTGTGGCATTGAACCATCTTTACGATTGCGTTTTGCGGCGTGCAGTAGCGTTCGGCGGTGGATCAGGCAAATCTGTATTGGCTTCTGGTCCTTTTTCGCCGGTGCTTTGCGCAACCCCCACTCTTTTCAGAAGCTTCTGCCCTTGTTCTGATTGGGCCAACCCCTCAAGCATCGCACTGATATTTGTGCCGCCCTTGGAGGTAAACAGATCCATAACATTATACATGCCATCAACCGGCTGACCTGTGTTGGCGATGATTTTTACATCGGCAGCGGTCAGAGCTTTAGCTTGTTCTACGCCGACATTCTCGTTCGCAGCAACGGCTTCAATAGCAACAAGGTAGTTCTGATACCCCTCATTTTGTCCAATTTCCTTGGCCAAAACAATTTGCGCCTCTACAGGGGCAAGCTGCATAAGCTTTTCTGCTTCTGCGCGCGCCGCGCCTTCAATAGCGATCCCTTCGGAGTCCTTTTTCGTTTCTTCAAGCTTACCTTCGGCGACAATAATGGTTGTTTGTCTTTGCTCATCGGCCTTAACAATGTTTGCTTCACGTGTAATGTCGGCCTGGCGAACCTGTTGAACCTGAATAACAGCCATTTCTTTTTCTTTGGTAATTCTTTGTTGTTCTTTAATATCCTGAAATGCACGTTCATCGGCGATACCAACAGCCTTTACTTTATCGGCTGTGGTTTCCCCAACGACTTGCTGTGCGCGCTGATCCTGAACATCAGTTTCTCGCTTGGCTTCAATTTCCGCGATTTCTGCGCGTTTCATGTTCTCAGCAACTTCCATTCTGGATTCCATCTCAATGAGGGATTTTTTCTTCTCCATAATATTGTGAACGACACGATTATCCTGTGCATCACGAATGTCCATGAGCTCAATATTTTTAACTGGCACAACGCCCCAGCTTTTCAACTGATCTTGGACCGCCAGAGTGAACTGCTCGCCGTAAATGCTTCGCTCCAGCATGATACGGTCGATGTCGTGCGAGGCAAGGATGGTTCTAACCGCGCCCTGTATGATCGCCAAAAGCTGGCTTTGAAGTTCATCAAAGCTTTCCACGCGCTGCGCGGCCATGTTGCTGTCGGCAATACGGAAGAACGCGACAATATCAACAACAAACGGAACGCGGCCAACATCATAGGCTTCATAGGCTTCCAAGCGAATATCAAAAACCGATACAGGCATGACAATCCGCGTTACCCCAATTACGGGCACCCAGTGTGGCCAGTCATAATAGGTGTTTCCGTTTGGGGTATCCTTACCGTAAGATTTGGTGTCTTTAGCAGACTGAACAATGTGCACCTCGTTCGTCTCCACAACGCGCCTTAAAAATAGCGCAATGATAAACAGCGCGGTTAAAAAACAAACAGCGGATAGGATGATTAATTCCATCGGTTTCTCCAAAAAAAGAGACATCGGTCTCGTGATTTAATTGATATATCACGACCTTATATAACGATTTTAATTTTGACAATCTATTAAAGTGAAAATCCTTCGCCCAGATACACGCGGCGCACTTCGTCATGGCCAACAATGTCTTCGGGCGTGCCATCGCACATGACATGGCCATCATGCAAAACATAGGCACGGTCAACAATACCGAGCGTGTCGCGCACGTTGTGGTCGGTAATCAAAACGCCAATGCCGCGATTTTTTAGATGGCCAATCAATTCGCGAATATCACCAACGGCAATCGGGTCAATCCCGGCCAGTGGTTCATCCAGCAAAATAAATTGCGGACGGGCGGCCAACGCACGTGCGATTTCAACGCGCCGGCGCTCACCGCCTGACAGCGCGAGCGAAGGCGTACGGCGCAGGTGATCAATGCCGAATTCCGCGAGTAGATCCTCCAGTAAATTCTCCTGATCCTTCTTGCTCAAATCTTGAGCCTCAATAACGGCTTTCAGGTTATCTTCAACATTCAAACCACGAAAGATCGAGGCTTCTTGGGGCAAATACCCAATACCCATGCGCGCCCGGCGATACATCGGCAAATTCGTAATGTCCTGACCATCCAGCATAATATAACCGCTATCGGCGTTAATAAGGCCCGTTACGATGTAAAAACATGTTGTCTTACCTGCACCGTTTGGACCGAGCAAGGCAACGGCTTCACCCCGCTGGATATTCATCGAAACATCACGCAACACAGGACGTTTTTTGTAGCTCTTGGACAGATGCTCAATGGTCAGGCCTTTCGGCACTTCTTTAAGGCGTGGTTTTCGCTTGATCTGTGAAACGGTTTTTTTCATGGATGATAATGCTTTAAATTAACGTGTTAAAGCTAACTTTAGGCCAAGCGCAACCATAAGTCCACCACAAACGCGGTCAATCCATTTGGTGAAGCGCAAGAATATGGCTTGTATTCTGGGGTTTGTAAGCACGAATGCGACAAAGCTATACCAACTCGCCGTTAAGATAACGCAGGTCACAAAATAAATAGCCTGTATGGTAATCGGCATTGATGGTTCAATGACTTGCGTGAACAGCGCCAGATAAAACATCGTAGCCTTAGGGTTAAACAGGTTTGTAATGAACCCGCTGCGATAGGCGGCCATGTTGCTCATCTGCTTTTTCACGCGACCATCCACTGTGTCGCCTGTATGCCCTCTGGACATCAGTGCCTTAATTCCAACGTACAGCAGATAGCCCGCACCAATATATTTGATGATATTAAAGATCATAATTGATTGCGTGATGATCGCGGCCAAACCAATCAAGCAGTAAAGCACATGGATCCCCGCACCAGTTGCAAATCCAATAGCCGTGAAGATGCCTGCTCGTCTTGAGTAAACAATAGAGTTCCGCACGGCCATGACGAAATCCGGGCCGGGCGATGCAAGAGCAAAGAACTGCAGAACAACCAGAATGAGCCATTCATCGAGATATTCAAACATGATGAGCGCTCTCTTATTTTGTGAAGGCGATTTTTAAACCCAGCATGACCATAAGGCCGCCGCATGTTTTTTCAATCCAGTGTGATACGCGCTTGAATGCGTCCTGTGCCTTTTGTGTGGTCAGAACAAGCGTCACAATGAAGAACCATCCCGTTTCAATGACCGCTGACGTCAGGGCATAAAGCGCCATCACCGCCACCGTTGTATCAGGCGATAGGAACTGCGCATAAACGGCTGTAAAAAACACCATGGCTTTGGGGTTCAGTAAATTCGTCAACAAGCCTGTCTGAAACGCTTTCCAAAGATTGGTCTTATCAGCGACAATGCTGGTTTTGATTGTTTGAGTCGCAACGCATTCCTGAGACTTTTTCGCGCGCAGAGCTTTGATGCCGATATAAATAAGATAAAGCGCACCAGAATATTTAATGATGTTAAACAAGATGGGTGAGCTGGAAATAATCAAGGCAAACCCGCTTAGCGTCAGGGCCGCATAAATCGCAACACCTAGTCCAAGGCCCACAGAGGTCATCAACCCCGCGTTGCGATCACCGGAAACCGCATTTTTAATGGTCAGCGCGAAGGCCGGGCCGGGGGAAATTGTTGCAACGGCCTGCGTGAAGGCTAAAAGCAGCCATTTGATAAAAAATTCCATCGGGCATTCCTTTAAAAAAATCTTCGGAGTTTTTGAATTCAAATATTAATAAATCACAAACACGTTAACCTTTCAAGCGCCTTCATGGACGTTATGAGCACATGTTTTTGTTAATGAATTGAAAAAGAGTTAAAATTTACTGGCTCGTCATTCGTCGAAAATGCTTATGATCCATCATCTTTACTGTTGGGAAAGAATACGCCGCGCACACGTCCCTTTGTACTGCCGTCGGCCCCGTACATTTTGCTGATATTGGTGTTTAAATCAATGTCGGCGCGCTCTCCTTGCAGGATATTCTGGCCGCGCTTTCCGGTGACGTTGCCTTTAATCTCCGCCATGTTCGTATCCGCGCGGTAAATACCGTAATCCCCGGTCAGCACTTCGGTTGGTGTTGTAATCACAACATTACCTTCGGCTTCCAGTGTATGCAAAACGCGCTCGCCCGCAGCATTCTCCTTGAGCGTTGCCGTGATCGTATCCGCCTCTAATGTATCTGTCGGCCGGACAATTTTTGCCTGACCAATGGCAATTAATTTCCCCTGTGGCACCCAATATTCAAACCGGTCACGCGCCGTAATGGTCTGTTCCGCGGTCACTAGCCTCAGGTTCGATCCCGTCATCACCGCAAGGCCATTATCAATAGTGTAGGTCGCATCATCACCGTAAGCTTTGCTCTGTTTAGATTGAATGACGGCGTTTGTGTTTGCCGTTACACGGTAAATCTCAAAGCCTTTTTTCGCGCCATCGCGATAATTGGCGGTCAGGATAGCGGCAGAAACGGACACATCACCCTGAGTGGCCAGAGCATTTTTACGGGCAACGAACAGATTATCGTTCCGTCGCCATTCAAGCGTATCATCAGCAGTAATTTCGATGGGCTCATCTTTATTGGTGTTTGATTGTGCATGTGTGCGCGATGACATCATGGACATCAAGAAAGTGCTGATGATGCATAGTGAGAATAGAACGAAACACATACGCCTTACGAAAAATAAAATGTGCTGTGTTTCGTATGAGCCTGTACTGCTGGAACTGCGTGAAATCGGTGTCATGGTTTATCGCTCCCAAGTACGGATGAATTCAGAATTAATTTTGCCGGGCCGGTAAAAACCAAGAGCCCATCGTTGGAATTTGCTTGTAAACCTTTTGCATATAGGGTTCCGGCAGGACCCTGCGCATAGACATCCAGATCAGACCACGCTGTGCTTTTGTTCAGATCCAGATGCAGCTCTTCGGTTTCTAATTGATAGCCCTTGTCATGAAACAGCTTCACTTTCTCGCGCAGTAAAAGGCGTTCGCTATCCTGCCTGTATGCTCCCTTGATCGATTGAATAGCGACCCAACTGCCGGAATTGAGCATCATATCTGCCAATGGCTCATCCAGAATAATCAGGTTTTCATTATCCTCGCCCTGTAGCGCACGGTTGGCTGTAATGGTGTAGGGCTGATTTTTTTCATCCTTGCTTTCGAAGCGCGGATTAAGCAGCTCATTCTTTCCAACATTAAGCGGGATCTGAGCACTCTCGATTAGAGGCGCGATCTGCTCTTCTCTGATATAGCTCCAACTCATAACAATGCCGACAATCACAAGGGCAATTGTTGGCAAAAGCAACCGCATCCAGCGGATGAAACGTGAATAATTCAGGTTAAGCTGGCTGCGATCATCAGATGTTTGAATGAGCCTGTCCAGCCGCTCTCTGCTGGTTTCTTCTGACGGATCGAGTTTTGGATTATCTGTCATGGAATTGACCTAGGCTAAACCGGCCTGAAGACAATCCTGAAGACGGATCATACCAAGCGGCGTTTTTGAGCCATCCTCAATAACAATAAGACTTGTAATGTACTGGCCCTTCGTGCGGGTCATGATGTCCAT
>CAYGQP010000030.1:0-1270 GCA_964352115.1 uncultured Micavibrio sp.
GCGCAGTGGAAGGCCCTCGCGGAACGCGGCTTCATCAATCTGAATCATCTTAATTCCGGCCTTTTCAAGGTCCGAAACCTCATCACGTATCGCCAGCGCAATCTGCGTTGCAGTCTCACTGCGTGGCTGATCATCACGAACAAATGACCACTGCAAGATTGTAACAGGCCCGGTGAGCATACCTTTCATGACCTTATCCGTCAGGCTTTGTGCATAGGTTGACCATTTCACCGTCATCGCATGCGGCCGGGATACGTCACCGAAAATAATCGGCGGCTTCACGCAACGTGAACCATAGGATTGTACCCAGCCGAACTTCGTAAACGTAAAGCCCTCAAGCTGTTCACCGAAATATTCAACCATATCGTTGCGCTCTGGCTCGCCATGAACCAGAACATCGATGTCAACATCATGCTGATAATCAACAACAACGCCGATTTCTTTTTTCATCGCCTCTTCGTATTCCGCCGCGCCAATTTCACCTTTTTTGAAGGCAGCACGGGCCTTACGAATATCCTGAGTCTGGGGGAATGACCAATCGACGTCGTCGGATAGGCCGGAAGATCAAGCGCTGCGCGCTGCACTTTCTGGCGTGTTGAAAATGGAGATTTACGCGATTTCATCTCGGCCGTGATACCACTTGCGCGGGACTTCACATCCTGATTATGAATGCGCTCCGAACTGCGGCGCTCTTCCTGTGCGTTGTCACTGGCCTCAAGCTCATCTGCAATCGCCTCAGGCCCTTCATTTGCGCCCTTCGCCAGAGTCGCAATCTCATCCAATTTCTGGGTTGCAAATGCCATCCAGTTCCTCAGCTCCGCATCAAGCTCTGTTTCACTATTAAGATCAACCGGCGTGTGCAACAAGGAACAACTCGGCGCGACAAACACCTTGTCCTTGCCTAGCTTTTCAACGGCAACTTCAACAAAGTTCAAAGACTCCGTCAAATCATTGCGCCAGATATTACGGCCATCAATAACGCCAACGGATAAAACCTTGTCGCCAACTTTGTTAAGCGCCTCATCAAGCAAGGCCTTGGCATCATTGGCGGCTGTATTGGCCTGTCCTGGGCCACGGCACAGATCAACGTGCACACCATCCACCGGCAAGCCAAACGCCAGATCGGCATTGCCACGAAGAGAATCAAAATACGTTGTGAGAAGGATTTTAAGACCCGGTGCTGCCTTGCTCAGCTCGGCATAAGCTTGCGTATAAGCATCCTTGTAACGATCCTCCAGATCCATGGCCAGCATGGGCTCATCAATCTGAA
>CAYGQP010000030.1:1280-10882 GCA_964352115.1 uncultured Micavibrio sp.
CATTCAGCCCCGGCATCAGCGAGCTTTTGCAAAATCTCCTTGTAAACCGGCAAGATATTACCAAGAAGTGATGAACGGTCAAACGTCGCATCCGCATGTTTTTTACCCAGCTTCAAAAACGTAACCGGCCCAATCAAAACAGGGCGCGTTGTTACACCAGCCGCCTTTGCTTCTTCGAACTCATCAAAAATCTTGCTAGAAGAAAGTTTAAATGCCTGATCTTCTTCAAATTCAGGAACAATATAATGATAATTCGTGTCGAACCACTTGGTCATCTCCATGGCTGTCACATCAACGCCGCCCTGCTGACGTCCGCGCGCCATCGCGAAATATGTATCCAGGTCAACGTCGCCGCCATCATGGTTATAACGCGGCGGCACACAACCCAAAGTCGCAATCATATCCAGCGTCATGTCATAAAAGGAAAAGTCATTCGACGGTATGTGATCCAAACCGGCATTTTTTTGTAATGCCCAGTGACGAGCGCGTAATTCTTTTGCCGTAGCGAGCAGCTCATCTTTAGAACTCTTGCCCTTCCAATACGCCTCAACTGCGCGCTTTAATTCACGTTGTGCGCCAATGCGCGGAAAACCAAGATTTGTCGCTAGGACCATAGTACTGCCTCCATAGGGGATTTTTGAAATTTACATGAAAACACTAAATACGTTTTAACCGTGAATCAAGCTGCTTTCGCGACATACCCCAGAACCTGACATGCGGCCAGCGTAATCGGCGCCTTATTCATCGAATAAAAATGAATATGCGGTACACCATTCGCGGCCAGATCAGACACTTGCTCAGCCAGCAGGTCACTCGCAATCTTTATCGCCTCATCGGGCTTGTTCTCCAGCCCCGCAAACCGATCATGCAGCCATTGCGGTACGGTCGCATCGCATCGCCCGGAGAATCGTACCGTATTTGCAAAATCATAAATTGGCATTAACCCCGGATTAATCGGCGTTGTAATCCCCGCCGCCAGGCACTTCTCCACAAAATCATAATAGACATGATTATCGAAGAAAAACTGTGTCGTTGCACGGTCCGCGCCCGCGGCGCATTTCTTTCGCAAATGCTCAATATCCATATCCAGCGTCGGCGCATCGGGATGTTTTTCAGGATAGGCCCCAACAATGATCTCAAACGGATACTTGGCCTTTAGCGCTTCGATAAAATCATAGGTATAGGCATAATACGAATCGCCCTCAAAATCACTAAACGATGTCCCCTTCGGCAAATCCCCGCGCAGCGCTACAATCGCCTTCACCCCGATATCCCAAAGCTGATCAATATATACATCCAGATCATCCTTGGTCGTGCTCAAAAAACTCAGATGAGAAGCAAACGGAATATCCGGGAAAAGCGTGACGGCTTTCTTCAACGCCTTGCGTGTTCCATCCTTTGTTGAGCCCGCCGCTCCATATGTGACCGTCATATACTTCGGGCCTAAATCAGCCAGAGGTGGCACAGCATCCCAGAGCTGGGCATCCATCTCTTCGTTTTTGGGCGGGAAAAATTCAAATGATATCGTTGGCTTGCTCATAGACTTTGATCTTAGTATCTTCACACAAACAAACAATACTCTTAATAATGCCAAGCCATAATTTTCCTTGCCTTTTTGATTTGACATATTTTATAAGGGCGCATTCATTAAATTTATTTGCGTAACAAAAGGGATTTGAAAAATGAGTACTTGGGTAAAATGGAACCGTAATGCCAGTCCTACTAAGGCTGCAACAGAGGCAGCTAACGCCCTTGCTGGATCAATTAATTTAGGCCAAGGCCGGGAAATCAAAAAGGACGAGCCTGATGGATTAATGGGCGAGCTTTTATCTAGCAATACAATCATAAATTCCGGCTATAATAAAAAAATTGGCGGACCTGAAGATCTGCGAATAAATGGCTCAGGATGGTTAAACCGTAATATTGGCATTGAAACAACGCCAGAAACAACACTTGTACTCCCTGGGAAACATGGCCGCGATCTTTTAGACGAGGTTTTAATCCACGTTTCCAATCGCCACCCTAGAGGTTCTAAAATCCACGTAATGAACGGCTCTATGGGCTGGCCTGTAACTAAAGAATTAGCAAATGATCACAATCTGATTCTAGATGGACATGATAGCTACGACGTCACGCATACAAGCCCCGCGATTGCTATGCAAATGAAATTCATGGGCCAAGAAACACGTGACCGCACATACGGAGCCGTAGTCACAACATATCCAAACAACGCCTCTGGTCGCCACATCACTGTAGACGAAAATTTAGCAACAATGGGAATTTTAGATGCTCAAAATGAGACCTATATGCGTGATGGTGTTGCCCCAATTATCCGAGCAGCAGACGAACCATACCCTCATGCAAGTCAAGTTCATCCTGAGGCACGCAATCCGAGTTTCAGGGGCGCCAAATTGATAACGGGTTATCAAGGCGTCTTAAAACAAGAGTCTTTATCACCTTGGGCCTACATGCTTAGTGGGTCTAAATGTTTCGCCAAAGCCGAAGACGGCCTTACACTATTTGCATTTCATCCCGCACTTGCTGAGTATTTCTCAAAACGTTTAGTTCGGTCTCGGGGACTGTCATATCCAATGCCAGTTGCGCACAATCTGACGCAGCTTTTCGCTGAAGAAAACGATGGTCTTATTCTGGATCATTTTGAAAAACTTGGTAAAAAATATTTGGATAACCGCATTGCATTGGTTGAGGCATTCGGTGAAGCAATCGTTATGCACGACCGTGCGCCGGAAACAATGGCAGGTATGACCTCTCTAATGACTTTGCCGAAAGAGGCGTTCAATCGCTCTGTAAAATGCAGCGACGGGGTTGTTCGTGAAACAAAAACAACAGACGACATCCTCGAAATTATCGCTAATCAGGATGGAAAAGGAACAGTCATGGTAAACAATGGCGTGGATAAAGATGGCAATGCCGTTGTAAGAATTGCTCAGGCACAGCGTCCTGAGGACTTCCAAGAAGGTATCAATAGAATTCAAGAACATCTGGGTCACATTATGAATAGCCCATCTCTTGCCGCTTAATACAAAAACCATTGCATGCGCCGGCCTGTATGTTTAAAACTGGCGCATGCAAAATTCATCTGAAAACATCACAAATATCGCCGACCTCGAAAAACACGAGCATATCCTGATTCTCGACTTCGGCTCTCAGGTCACCCAGCTCATCGCCCGCCGTTTGCGCGAATCCGGCGTATATTGCGAAATCTGGCCATTCAACGACGCCCCCGATGACCGCATCCGGGCATTCAATCCGCAGGGAATCATCCTCTCCGGCGGCCCGCGCTCTGTGCTGGAAAACGACTCACCACGCGCACCGAACATTGTTTTTGAACTCGGCATCCCCGTCTTTGGCATCTGCTATGGCCAACAGGTCATGGTCAAACAGCTCGGCGGCGTGGTTGAGGGCGAACAAAGCCGCGAATTCGGCCGCGCCTATCTGGAAACGGTTGATAATTCGAAAATCCTCGCGGGTACCTGGAAAACCGGATCAAAGGAACAGGTCTGGATGAGCCACGGCGACCACGTGGCGGAGCTGCCCGACGGATTCCGCGTCATCGGCAAATCCCCCGGCGCGCCCTATGCCTTCATCGCCGATACCGAGCGCCGCTTCTACGGCACGCAATTCCACCCGGAGGTCGTGCACACACCCCACGGCGCGGACCTGCTGAAAAACTTCACGCATAACATCTGCAAATGCTCCGGCGACTGGACCATGGCCGCCTTCCGCGAGGAAGCCATCGAAAAAATCCGCAAACAAGTAGGCAGCGGCAAGGTCATCTGCGGCCTGTCCGGCGGCGTAGACTCCAGCGTGACCGCAGTCCTCCTGCATGAAGCGATTGGCGAGCAGCTCACCTGCATCTACGTCAATACCGGCCTGATGCGCCAGAGCGAGAGCGAGCAGGTCGTCGACCTGTTTCGCGACCATTACAATATCCCCCTCATTCACGAGGATGCGTCCGAACTGTTCCTGAACGGGCTGGAGGGCATATCCGACCCCGAAATGAAGCGCAAGGTCATCGGCCAACTGTTTATCGATGTGTTCGATAACTGCGCAAAACGTGTCGGCGACGCGCAATTCCTGGCGCAGGGCACGCTCTACCCCGATGTCATTGAATCCGTCAGCTTCACCGGCGGCCCATCCGTGACAATCAAAAGCCACCATAACGTTGGCGGCCTGCCCGAACACATGGACCTGAAACTGGTCGAACCGCTGCGCGAGCTGTTTAAGGACGAGGTGCGCGAACTGGGCAAGGAACTGGGCATGCCCGAGGACTTCATTAAACGCCACCCCTTCCCCGGCCCCGGCCTTGCGATCCGCATTCCGGGCGAAATCACACCGGAAAAAATCGAAATCCTGCGCAAGGCCGACGTGGTCTATCTGGAGGAAATCAAAAACGCCGGGCTGTATGATGCGATTTGGCAGGCCTTTGCGGTCCTGCTGCCCGTGCGCACCGTCGGCGTCATGGGCGACGCCAGAACCTATGATTATGTCTGCGCGCTCAGGGCCGTGACCTCAACCGATGGCATGACGGCCGATTACTACCCCTTCGACCATCAGTTTTTGGGACGGGTCAGCACACGCATCATTAATGAAGTCCACGGGATTAACCGCGTCGTCTACGACATCACCAGCAAACCCCCGGGGACGATTGAGTGGGAGTGATGGATGGAAGAACAAGATAAGATTTGGCAACTTTTTTTTACGCCAGAGGCTGCAGCAATTATAGCCTTAACAGGGGTAATTATTGCAGGATTAATTAACTATATCGGAATTCTTACAACTAATTTTTTTGAAAACGGAAGAACCAAAAAAAAGCGTGAGCATGAATTGTTACAAAAAGCATATTTCGGATCACTTGATTATTTAGCAACTGCCCACACAAATTTAATTGCGATTTCTAGCTTAATTATACCCAACATTAATGAATCCACCGTTAAAACAACAGCTAAATTCTACGAAATACTTTTAACAGCATCACCAGAGGTTATAAAAAAGTTCACTTATGCCGCCGACGAAAGCAGTGAAAAAACATATCGGATTATACCTAAAGTATTGGATTTCAAGCATCACGAAAGCAATGAACAAAATGCTTCAGATATGATAGATCTACATTTAAAAAGAATGGATAGCCTCAATGAAGAAATGAAAGAATACAATGAAAAAGAAAAAAATAACCCTGAGCTTTTTCAAATGTATGACAAAGAATTTAAAAACACCTGCGCCAATTTTGAAAAAGAGTCTCAAATACGTGATTTAGCAGCAAAGAATAAATTAATTTTACAAATTGAGATTATGAAAGAAGGAATTGAAGGTTCAGTTGAGTTAGCCGACTCAATATACAGTTGTATATTTCATATGAGAAAAGACCTTGAAAGAGAACTAACAGATGCTGAAATGTCTGAAATAAATTCTAGCATAGAAAAAATGCTTGAAAATATATCTAAAAACACCAATTCCTTAGCAGAGGCGCTAGATAAAAAACTAGAAGAAATGTCTTAAAAATTCATCCTCAAACACCACAATCCGCCCATCTTCGGGGTGGTGGAATTCCAGCCTTGAGGCGTGGAGCATGAGGCGGTCAGAGGCCTTGAGCGCTTCGCCCTCCGCATAAAACGGATCGCCCAAAATCGGATGGCCGATTTCCATCATATGCACGCGGAGCTGATGCGACCGGCCAGTGAGCGGCTCCAGCCTCACTTTTGTCGACTTCTCAAAACGCATCTTCACGTGCCAGTCGGTCCTTGCGGGCTTGCCCGTGTCATGACAAACCTTTTGCATCGGCCGCCGGTCCCAATCACAAATCAGGGGTAAATCAATAGTGCCGGAATCCTGCGCGGGTTTGCCAAACACTTCTGCGGTATAGGTCTTGCGCACCTTACGCCGTTCAAATTGCTTGCCCAAATTTCCCTGCGCATCCTTATTCATCGCCATCAAAAACAGGCCGGAGGTCTCAAGGTCCAGCCGGTGCACCAACAGGCTTTGCGGAAATTCGGCCTTCGCCCGGCTCTCCAGACAATCGGCGTGTTCCGGATTTTTACCCGGCACGCTCAATAGGCCAGCGGGTTTAGACAGCACGAGGATATGATCATCGACATGCACCACATTCAATGGCCCGGTCGGCGGGTCATAAACCAGCGGCGGCGGCGGGTTTGACGGTGGGGTCGAAAATTTCGGATATTTGGGTTTAGCTTTCAAAAACCACCTTCACGCCGCGCTTTTTGAAATAGCTCTGCATCATCTTGCGGCCCGCGCGGTTATTCTGGCTCAGGCGTTCCGGCGTAAACTTCGCCTCCTTCTCGCCCGCGTCATTCATGGCGGATTTCAGAGCAGCGATGTGCAGGTCTATATCCTCGTTATCATTTTGAAGCGAGGTATAAACCGCCTCCATCGCGGTATGTAAAGCATCATTGCTCATAGAATTTTATTCCTTTTTTTACCCAATCAGTTTATAAATCTCAAATCAGCACAAAAACAAACATGAGTAAAGCATGAGCGATAAATCAAAACGGATTAAAAACAGTCTTCTGATGTCCACCACAATGCCAGCCGGGGCCGCAGGAGGGCCAAACGCGTGGATGATGAGCAACGCACATGGCGGACACGGCCATGTTCATGGACCACATTGTAATCACGGACACGATCATGACCACGATGATGATGGCCACGTCCATGGCCCCGATTGTAAACATGATCACTAAACCTGAGCCTGAATATATCGTCGAGGATGATGACGAATTTTGCGATGATGAGGATGTGACCAGCCCCACAGGCGGTTGTGGCTGTGGGCGCCGTCATTAATTATAGAGAGTATTACTGCGTTAAATGCGAGGAATTACAGCCGCCTGATGAAGGCTGATAATCAAATTCAAACTCGGCCTCATTCATCTCATCGCCAATGCCATACATGTATTTCAGCGCCTTGCGCATGGCCTTGCCGCGCTCCGTTTTCGGCTCCGCAATCACGGGCGGCGGGCGGGATTCATAGTCGTTCTGTGGCACGAGCGGCGGAGGCGGCATATCAAGCCCGCTCTCGGCCAACGCCAAGTCCGCAACACAGATAGTAGACAACAGCGCCAAAGCACCTACAAACAGTTTAAATTTACGCATATCCTCAGAATACAATATATTATGGCAAAAATCACGAAATCTTTGCATTTTTGATCCGGTTATGCTTAATAGCCGTACACCAAGATCAAGCTTTACAACAATGGAATAAAAAATCATGACAAACACGAATGGCACAGTCATCAATCTGAAAACAGGTCTCGCAGAAATGCTAAAGGGCGGCGTAATCATGGACGTCGTTACCGCTGAACAAGCCAAAATCGCCGAAGACGCAGGAGCCATCGCGGTTATGGCCCTTGAGCGTGTACCCTCAGATATTCGCAAGGCCGGCGGCGTGGCCCGCATGTCCCCACCAGAACTGATTGAAGAGATCATGGCCGCCTCGTCTATTCCCGTCATGGCGAAATGCCGCATTGGCCATTTTGCCGAGGCGCAGTTACTTCAACAATTGGGCGTGGATTACATTGACGAGAGTGAGGTTTTAACCCCCGCCGACGAGCAATACCACATCAATAAGCATGATTTTAAAGTGCCGTTTGTCTGCGGCGCTAAGAATTTGGGTGAGGCCCTGCGCCGTATCGGTGAAGGTGCTGCCCTGATGCGCACAAAAGGTGAGCCGGGCACCGGAAACATCGTTGAGGCCGTGCGTCATATGCGCCAAATCAACGCCGAAATCCGCGCCGTTGTGAACGCTGATGATGCTGAGCTAATGACCATGGCCCGCGATCATGGCGCGCCATTTGAGCTGCTGAAAATCGTAAAGGCCGAGGGCAAACTGCCCGTGCCTAACTTCGCCGCGGGCGGCATTGCAACACCAGCCGATGCCGCGCTGTGTATGCAGCTGGGCGCGGAAACGGTGTTCGTAGGATCAGGGATTTTCAAATCAGACAACCCGGAGAAATTCGCACGTGCCATCGTTAAGGCCACAGCCCATTTCGATGACCCCGCAATCGTCCTTGAGGCCTCCAAAGAGCTCGAAGGCGTTGCCATGCGAGGCACCGAGATTTCCGAGTTGGAAGAGCCCATGAAAATGGCCAACCGAGGTTGGTAAGCCTTGGTTTCAATACGCAAAGCAACACCCGAAGACGCCCAAACCCTATGCAAGATGTTTGCTGAAAAAGCACAGCATGAGGGTTTGCTGTTCAATACAACACCTGATGCCATAGCGGACATGATTGATCGCGGACATAGCACCACATTAATCGCTGAAGATGCTGGACAGACTGTTGGTTTTGCTAATTACAACATGGCAGACGCCACATTCACAGCCAAATCCATGATCACGATTCAGGATCTTTACGCTCATCCCGACCACCGTGGCAAAGGCATTGGGAAGGCATTGCTGAAACACATTGCCAACACAGCAATACGACATAATTATGGCTTAATGCTTCCCCCTGTTGCCGATAACGCCAAACCCATTGAGTGGTATAAAAGATTGGGCGCGAAAACATTTTATCACGCAGAAATTCTGCGCATTGATGATGTGCGCGGGTTTTTGGAAAGGCTAGAAGCATGAGCTACAAACAAATTGCTGCGGCCTCTCATAACTGGACAGCTTCTTTCATGAGCAGTTCTAGTTATATTGAAGCTGGACGCACATTTATTGCCGCAGAATTTTCAGACTGGATGCGTAAACATAAAAGGGACGTGATCATCGAATGGATCCCTGAAAATAATCCTGAAGACTACGATCTATTTAATCAGAATATGAAATCCGGCGTTCAAATATACCGTGAAGCTCTTCCAGACCATTTGCACAGACAAAATATTGAACCTCAAAAGATTCAATCGCTGCGCACCGAGCTTATCTGTAAAAAAGACCGTTTTGTAATCTTCGCCTACGCAAAGGATGATAAAGGCAAGGAGCACCGTCAGGAAATCCCGCCATATAGAGAAAAGGCCGTAAAATGGCGCGATTAAAGATCGGCGTTCTGGCCCTCCAAGGCGCGGTTCAACCGCACAAACCACACATTGAAGCGGCGGGCGCAGAATTTCGCGCCGTTAAGACCTCGGCGCAGTTTGAGGAGATCGATGCCTTCATCTTGCCCGGCGGGGAGAGCACAACCATGCTCAAACTCATCGATCGCTTTGGTCTGTGGGACACCTTGGCCGAACAGTTCGCCATAAAACCTGTCTGGGGTATCTGCGCGGGCTGCATTTTGATCGCCAAACATGTGCATTATTCCAGCCTGCGTGTGGAGGATAATAATGGCGATATTCAAAAATCATTTGGGCTCCTTCCCATCACCGCTGAGCGCAACGGATATGGCCGCCAAATCGACAGCCATCAAATCGATGTAAATGGCTACCCCACATCCTTCATCCGCGCCCCAATTATTAGAGAATATGCGCCTGACCTTGATATACATGCAGAGCATCAAGGCCAGCCCGTATGGATTCAAAAAAACCACATTATGGCTACAACCTTCCATCCCGAGCTCACGCTGGATTTCCCATCCCCGATGCATAGGCACTTTATCGAGATCGTAAACCAGTCTATCATCCAAAAAGCA
>CAYGQP010000031.1:0-8857 GCA_964352115.1 uncultured Micavibrio sp.
ATATGTTGTGCCGCAAGTTACCAGCTTCTTGAAAGTGGCGAGTGGCGCGGAATTGCCTATTTACACCGTGGCTTTGATTGCTGTATCCGATTTTTTTCAAAACTATTGGTATTACCTTGCTGGCTTGATTTTCTTGACTATTGTCGGCATAAAAAGCCTAAGAAGAACCTCCGACAAGTTTCGCTATCAAACTGATCAGCTGGCTCTTAATTTGCCTGTTATGGGTCCGCTTATCCGTAAGTTAGAGATTGCCCGGTTTTTTCATGTCCTCAGTACATTATATATGGCAGGTATCCCGATCATTAATTCATTAAAAGAAGGCCGAAAAGTTATAAACAACGAGGTTCTTAAAGCCGCCTCATTAGAACTTATCGAAGATGTGAATGGAGGAAAAACCATTGCTGATTCCATGATGAATACCGGTGAGTTTGAGGGATTGGCTGTACAACTTATTGATGTGGCCGAGAAATCATCAGGTTTGGAAAAAGCTTTTATCCAGGTTTCTGATATTTACAAGAATGATGTTGATGAGTCTATTGAAGCCATGGTTTCATATATCGAACCCGCTCTTACCGCAGTTATGGGGGGGATGATTTTCTGGATTATTCTTTCTGTCTTTGGGCCGATCTATTCGATCTTTGAAGACATCGGTATATAAAAATTTATCGTCTTATGCAGCGAATATATCCATGCTCGCCCTTATCTGAGCGTTGAGGACTTAGGTTCAATGTTTCTTCTTTAGAGTTTTCAAAACGGCCCTTGTTAAATTTCTTAGCCCATATTTCTAATTTACGATCATCGTTTTCAATAAGGCCTGGGTTGTAATAAGACCTTGTTAAATAATAGACATTATCGGCAAAACCACCAATAGCGTCTTTGTTCTCATGAAGTATTCTCAATTCAGCTATGCTGGGCTTTCTCCAGCCTTCGCCAAAATCACATGCATGTTTCCATGTTGTAATGTCATGCTCATATTCTTTGGCCTTTTCAACGCCTCCTTTAACATCAACTCTTGTGGTGCAAAGCGGTAGGCCGTCACTTCCCCCAGAAATCTTGCAAATCGGCGCTGTTTCAATATTATCTTCGGAACATACAGGCATGTCTTTGCATTGTTTAACTGTGTTTTGCGAGTAAACATTGTTTTTTGTGTCATATATCACCAAATCATCATATCTGTTCTGGCCTTGCTGATTTGAGAAAAAACCTACACGGAATACGGCATCCTCTACGTTTAATTTATAATCACAATTTTCGCCATCAAGCGTATTTATTCCGGGGCAGGGACGGCTCTCTTTGCCCCCTGTGAGCGTTATGCCTCCAGAGGCGTCTATACCATGACTTAAAATCACATAAGCTGCTGTTTTTTCAGGCGTAATAAACGAATTTCCACTTTCATCGATAATGCCTATTCCGCCTTCACCTTGATAATATGCTCCAGGTTTGGCAGCCAATTCCTCAGTAACAGCATAAACAATCCTGTTTTTCCAAGAATCATATGTCAAATCATAGGGGACGTTAATTGCTCGCGCTGGAATAGCGCCGACTCTTACGCGCATAGGTTTTTTAATTGCGGTATCCTCAGTTTCTTTAATTCGTCCGCCTTGAATGCAATAGGCACCATCAATAGCACATTGACCAATAGCAACTGTTTGATCTTCACAATTTGTTGGAGTTGAAAATGCTTGTGTTCCGGGCAATGCTGTCAGTGATGAGGGGCACGGAAGTGATCCAAATTGATCTATATGTGTTTCTATCGCAATTTTTAAAGTATCGAGCCTTTGCTTTATCGAAGTGTTCTGACTTTTGAGCTCAAAGCTTGTCAGATATGCTAATGCTCCTGAAACCAAAACTCCCATAACAACAATGACGATTGTTAGTTCAATGAGTGTAAAACCGTTTGCCTTTTCAAATGTTTTGATGCGCATTTAGCTGATTTTCCTTTTAGATATTTCTAGCATGTATAATACTTACAATGCTATTTTTTAAATGTTATATAATTTTAATATCTGTTATGTATCATAAATGCGACATTATAATTTACATAATATAGATTATCACACTATTTAATTTATGGTGGTGGATTCTATTTTGAAGCGCGACTTTTAATAATTTAAGCCCCTTTCGGAGTGAATATCGGAAGTTAAACTTATGAACCAGATGAGAATATAATCGCTATGATTTACGTTACCGTTACGCCAGTCTGGGTCTACGCTATGTTGATAGCGTCATCAGTTTGCTTTTTAACGCTTTGTTGGTACAAGCTGGAAAGACCAAGGCGCTTAATTATTTCATTTTTGTATTGCGCAGTGCTGATGCAGGTTCTATCGGGCTTTGTACCGCTCTATCTCACAGCCCAAAAGAGTATTTCGAAAGCGGCTTGTATCACCGGGCATTTTGTTGGGCCCGTCAACCTAATACTTATAGCTATATCCCTGATTTTATTCTTATATGTCTTTGTCTCAAGCAGGCACGGCTTTTGGTCAGCATTCAAAAAACACGGTTTTTTTACGGCAGCCATCGTCTTAGCTCAATTCCTTGCCTTGGTAATTTATATGCGCTCGGCCCTTCTTTGCACGGTATGAATAAGTTTTCGCATTTTAAACATAGCCATAAAACAAAAAGTAGGATTAAAAGCACAGAAAAAATATGAAGATGGACTGCTATGAGACTTTAGCAAGCCGAACATAGACAGCAGGCTAGTAAAATAATTCTCACTTCATCAATGATTAATTATGTTCTGCGGTTGTATTTAAAACCTATATTACAACATAGAATCAATATATTATCTGATTGTTCAATGTGGCAGCCTAGTATTTTCATAAAATTTTATGATTTTAAGCTTTTTTTTAACTTTAGACGCTAGACTAAGTTAGGACTAATATATTTTTCGGGGAAATAAACTGAGATGCAACAGCCTTATAAAAGCGACATTCGAGGCCTAACACTTATTGAAGTTAGTATTATTCTAACGCTCATAGGCATTTTCATTGTCCCCGTTATAACTACATACAAAATTTACAACACCAATTCTGAGCTAAAAGCCTCAGATGAGAGAATTTTAACTATACAAACAACATTACAAAGATACGCCATCATGAATGGGCGTTATCCTAGGCCATCCGAACGATCAGCGTCCCCAGGAGATGACTCCTTTGGGAGAGAAATAACAGTGGCTGATCCGACCACTATTCCTGAATGCGTTGCGGATATGGGGGAGGTATGCCGCATTTCAAATGGTACACCAGCCCCTGAAGACGACTTGCTCGTAGGCGCTCTCCCTATTGCTTCTTTAGGTATGCCCATTAATTTTATTGCTGATGGCTTTGGTAGCAAGTTTACGTACGTGGTTTCTGAATGGCAAACCACAAACGCAAATTTTGGACCTCCTGATAATTTTAATTCACAGGCTTTCGAAGGTGCCGGTCGAATAAGAATTATTGGAACGGATAATCAAAATATTGCAGATATGTCATCTGGGCTTGCACACGTCCTCGTTTTTAGCCATGGGCAAAACCGTGCAGGAGGGTTTACAATTCAAGGTCGATTATCACAACCATGTGATCTTTCAAAAAGAGAAAGCATAAATTGCGCTCTACAAGACAACCAATTTACCAACAACATGGGATTGGTCGGAAGCGGATCAAACGCCGCAGTTCAGGTACATCAATCAAAAGGCGATGATAACACGTACTATGATGATTTCCTCTACTATTCTAATAGCACAACTAAAGAAATTTGGACTCGTGTCGTGAGCACAAGCCCGGATGCTGATATCTTTACGCGTTTACTAGGTAATATTCGCATAGGGGCAAATACAGATAGTGATATAGCCGCCCCTTTACCGTTTTCAAAACTTGAAGTGCATGGGGATTTAAGAACAAATAAAATCCAGGGGCCGCGCTTATGCCCTCCTCGAAATGATAGTGCAACATTTGCAGATCTCTTTTCTGGCAATATAATTTTAGAAGAAGCTCTCATAGACTATGATGAAGCCGAAGCATATGGATATGTCACAATTGATGACTCTAATCCCCTTTTTGTTTACTCGTTTGAATTCTTCAACCCGCCAAAAGCCATGTTTCCAAAAAGAACCGCTGAAGGAGCTGTGGATTTGACATCAGGAGCTTATGAGCCCGCCATCAGCCCAATTACGCCTGGCCTTCCTCTGGGTCCATATGTGGATCGCGAATGTCTTCAACCCGGAGATGCAACTGGAATCCTCGGCCCGGACCCTATTGAGCCAAATGTATGGACACCAAGAATTATGCTTGATCCCTCTATGTTTAATTCGAATAATGCGGAAAAACCAGGTGGTGGCATACAATGCATTACAACTAAAGGCTTACGTGGATGGAGAAATGCAAACGAAGAATGCGTAGTTGTAAAATATAACAGCGCCTCCGGTGTACCTGCCCCGGGACAATGTTCAGGTAGTTTTGCCATAGGTGTAGATTCAAACGGTTCGCTCATTTGCGGTAATTATCCATAGAATAAATTTAAGAAAAAAACTTAGACAGACAAAGGAAGAGCAATAAATGAAAAAACAAATCAGAAGATCGGAAGGGTTTTCATTATTGTAAATTACCTTATTTCTAATTATCTCAATACTTCTACTTACAGCTATGATATCGATTTATACAATGTATTATAAACAAAAAATCATAGAAAAAACAGAGGATAGCCTTGGGCAAAGCGTCTTATATATTTCTACTGAGATGTTTGATGAAGACGTTTCCTATGCATGCCCATCCAATAGAGCGCTTCCCCCAACACACATACGTTATTTAAGAGAGTTTGATGATGGCGGGCAATGTAGATTAGGGCTACCGCCATTAACAGCTTGTGCAGTTGGCGCGACTTGCAATCCGGCATGTACAGACGATGGTGGATTTTGCTTAACGCATGGAGCGCGCGACATCGACGGCGATAACATGATCGGTAATATTCCAGAAGAAATAATCGCCATTGGTGGGATACCTATTCGCGATATTCGCAGTAAAACAGGTATTCTTGCTTCCTATGAAAGTATTCTTGATGGTTATGGCTCACAACTGACATATGCGGTAAGCTTAAGTTTGGCTCAGGATGGGGCGTATAGTTTCAAAAATGGTGTAATTGATGCTCAAGACGAATATGGCAACCCGACATCGGGCATTATGCAAGATGGTCACTATGTCCTTATTTCGCATGGAAAAAATCGAGCGGGCGCATTCTCTTTTACTGGCCAACCCATTGCGCCATGTGATGGAGTAGGCTTAGACCTTGAAAACTGTGACAATGATGCTGTTTTTGTAAAAAGTTTTTCACAAAGGCTCAATACAGCATCTGCAGAATACTACGATGACTATGTCGTTTTTGTCAAAAGCTCAGCTCTTCGATTATGGCATTCACTTTCATCAAATGGACATATGATGAATTTGAATACAAATAACGTTGGCATTGGGACTGATGCACCAAGATTTAAGCTGGATGTGGCTGGAGACATAATGGCTGGTGGAATTGTTCGTGCTGGCTGGTTGTGCACCCTTAATGAGAGTACAGGAGATGAAAAGTGTGTTGAAACTGCAAGACTAAATAATTTAGAATGCTCTAATGAAAATATGGTGGCCACGAGGATGGATTTCAGTTTTACTGATCCTGATGATATTTTAGGGTGTGAATTACCACAATTTCAAGAGCTTGCTCAAAGAGACTGCACAGCCTCTAACTCATATGTACACTCAATTTCTTCAAACGGGGTAGTAAATTGTATAACAAATCCAGCCCCTCCTCCAAGAACGTTTCCTGATGCTACAAAAATGAATCCGGATTTGGTCTATACATCTTCTTCTTATAACAGCGACAGCGCTACGGACCTATTTGTTAACGACGATCGTGGTGGTGGTGATGGTGATCGTAATGGTGATGGTGATCATGGTAGATTTGGGGCGAGGCCGTGAAATTGAGCTTGATGACAAGCTCTAATATAGTAGACTATAAATTGGATTTATAAATGATGGACAATTTCATTCAGGAGAAAAAGATGAACAGGGGCTTTACCTTAATAGAAGCTGCAATTTCAATTTTGATTTTGGCTTTACTCGCCACTCCTGTTCTGTACTTCTACAATTCGAATATTGCAACATGGCGCGCAGAGGCAACCTATAAAAAGGCCAATGATGCTGTGCGTGCACTTCATAATTATCGTATCGCAAATGGTTTTTATCCTTGCCCGGCGCCTTTGGTTGGCATAAGCGGGGTCAATAACCCTGTTTATGGTATCCCCTTAGAAACGGCTTGTTCAAGTGCGGTTCCTGCTGCTGGGTCTTGCGAAGGTGGTGTTTGCGCTTCTAACGCCATAGCCTCACGGTCAGCTCAGATCGCTGACCCTCGTGTTGTCATCGGCGCTCTACCTTTCAGGGAACTTCAAATTGATGAAGAAGATTCTTATGATGGCTATGGAGGAAGGCTGGTCTATGCTGTTACTTCCTCTATGACCGACAGGGATACAATCGATGAAGCGGCTGGCGCAATTGCAGTTCGTGATGGTGATGGTGCAACTGGTAATTCATTATCAGATATTGATGGCTCCATTACGCTTGTGGTTTTAAGTCACGGCCCTAATAAAATGGGAGCTTATAATATTAATGGTCTCTTAATGGCTCCTTGTGATGGGTCGGATATAGAGGAAGAAAATTGTAATCATACAGCCTCAGAAGCCATATTCAGATCAGACCTAGAAGGTCTGGCTTTTGACGATACCATTATTTACTTTTCCAGCAACAAAGAACCTTTGTGGCAGAGATCCACTGACGACCTAGAAAACATTTCAGATCTATCCCCCGATGGTATCAGTATGGGTGGTTTAGAGGCCCAGTCGACACTTGATATTGCTACACCGTCTACAGGTTTTGGGGGAAGAGACTCCCTGCATGTTCGGGGGCAATGGCCCGATAGTGGCACAAATAATATTGATGGCACGGAGGGGGTCATTTATTTAAACAATCTTGACTGCGATGCAGACGGAGACGCAGACCCCAATACCTGTAACGAATATGGTGAAATTTGTGATATCAATGGTACTTTCTGCTTATCACCTGAGCAATTGAGGTCAGATAGCCCACTATGGCAGAACAGTCGCATGCAATGTCCTGCCGGACGTTATGTCTATGCAATCGCTGGAACTGGAACCTCTCCAAGAGTGTTGTGCACAAATTCTCTTAGAATTGAGTGCGAAACGATTGATAATGATATTGATGAAGATGGAGTATATGAGCCAATATTAAATGGTATTGATGGTGATGGAAATCCAATTTGCGTAGCTCTTCCTCTTTCAGATTGTGACCCAACTGTATTCAATCATGAGATCTATACATGTGGACAGGATTATCCTCTTCCTGGAAGAAATGATAGCTTTATTTACCCTCCTTTGTCTGATCCAAAGTACCAACGTTCTGATTGTGGTTACGCGCGGTTTGTATGTAACAATGGGGCTTGGGAAATAAACCATCCCTCCCTTGAAGGATCTTGTGAGGATTTACCTGATGACCCGCCAGGCTCTTCGTGTGCAGCTTCTTGTGAAAGCCAAGGTTATGTTGATAACGGAAATGGTGATGGCAACATTTGCCAATCTCAGACATATATTTGTTGCCCTAATGATACCCATGGTGCTCTGTGCGACGCCAACCGAGTTCCCCCTGACGCCCCGGCATGGCATACCCTTTTGGTTCTGAACGGCAATGGTGATGATGTCCCTGATCCTGATTTCTCGCAATGCGATTGTCCTTCAGGTGACGAGCCGGTTTCAGAGGAATGTAGTGTTGTGTACAATAATACTACTCTTGCTGGAACTGCGACGGCCATCAGAACCTTTTTACCCGGCACTCCTCCAGATTGCCCCTCCGCTATCGGGGCTTATGACTCATCAGATTGCTTATGTCCCGTTCGCACAACAGATTACGATTCAGTCCCCTACACGTCCTGTTATAATTTTGCGGCGGGCGATGGCCCCGGGAGGGTTGATGATGGGACAGGTGATGCTCCAGATACGTCATGCAATGATAACAATCCTAACACTCATTTCAGACGAAAAACATTTTCAGGCAGAGATTGCCCATCAGGCAAGGTTATACCACCGGGTGGAAAAGGTGCTATTGAGGTTCGAAGATTTAACCCGGAATGGACGGCACCAGGATTAGCCGGACAGTGCAAATGGAGCGGCTGGGACGAAGTCTATAATGACTGTATATGCTCAGAAGATCCTATAACTAGCTTTCGTCCAACAATATGCGATGATCAGATTTGCTTTAGACCTGATCCAACACCGACGCCAGCGCCTCGTCCAACTGGTCCTGATGAAGACCGCAGAACAACTTTTGGACAGGACCTTACTGTTAGTTTAGCACAGCCCCCCAATTCAGACGGCACATGTGCCGATCGCCTGAATTACGAGGTGGTTCCAAATAATGATTCCGCATATACCGCGTGGAACAATGTTGAACGGGGACAATGTATTCGCAGAACGTTTACATGGCAAAAGGATTCTTCTACCAACCAGCCAAATCCATCTGGCCAACCCGTTGATGCCATTATTGTAGGGCGAGAATGTACTTGTAATGATCATCAGGACACCGCGTTAGCTGGAGTAAAAGTTTCATGCTATGAAGGTGAACTTGATATTATTGATAAGTGTTATTGTGAGGAATCAAATTAGTTTAGGTGAATCTCACTATGCCCACATCCTATCCCTAAGATTCACAGCAAAAATGTTGCCTTTTTAGACTGGTTGTTTATCCTACTAGAGTATTATTTTATTTAAGTTCTCATAGGCCAATGGCTCCCTCAGGTAATTTAAAAAAAACATCGGATTTTCCATTCG
>CAYGQP010000031.1:8867-10836 GCA_964352115.1 uncultured Micavibrio sp.
TTGCAATGGGCCCACAACGTGCGGGCACAAGCTGGCTGGACCGTTATCTTCGTGAGCGCGGTGATGTAGGGCTGCCTAATGATGTAAAAGAAGTTTTCTTTTTTGATCGTCATTACGAACGTGGGCAGGAATTTTACGCGGCCCATTTTGAAGATAACCCCGCACATAAATTTTTAATGGAAATTTCGACAACATCATTTGATTATCCAGAGGCCCCTGCTCGCGTTCTTGCGACATTAGGCAAGGATGTTACATTACTTTGCCCCCTGCGTAATCCTGTTGTACGGTCCTATTCGTTATATTTACATTATTTACGCTACGGGATTGTGCATGGGACTCTTCAAGATGCCTGTGAGCAAAACCCTCAAATACTATCAAGTAGTCGTTATGCTGAACATATAAGACGATGGTATGATTTCTTTGGGGAAGATAAGGTGCATGTCGTTTTTCAAGAAGAGTTAGAGCTTGATCAGGATAAATACATTAAACGTGTCTGCGATATTCTTAATATCCCCTTTGCTCCGCCATCTGCAGAGGCCGCCAACAAGTACAATGTCACGACATTCTCGCGATCCGGCGCCTTGGCTACAATGACACAGCATACAGCCGATTTCCTGCGCTCCTACAGGTTATATTTTATCATTAATATTGGCAAAGCTCTCGGATTAAAGCGGGTGATTTTTGGAAAAGAAAACCCGGATGCGAAAACATCCAATATCCCAGAAGATGACAGAGCCTGGCTCGAAGAGCGGCTATCTGGTCAAATTAAAGAACTGGAATCGCTCATTGGTCCCATTCCATACTGGTCTTGATATGGACTCAAGTTCTTCAGTAAAAAAACATCCCATCGAAGATCTCATTGAAGTTATGGCTGCCCTTCGCAATCCCGATGGCGGCTGTCCTTGGGATCTGGAACAGGACTTTAAATCCATCGCGCCGTACACGATTGAAGAGGCTTATGAGGTTGCGGATGCTATTCAACGCGAGAACATGACAGATCTTCGAGAGGAACTCGGTGATTTATTGCTTCAGCCAATCTATCATGCCCAAATGGCCAGTGAAGAGGGTTTGTTCAATATCGAAGATGTTATTCGTGACATTACTGCAAAAATGATTTCCAGACACCCCCATGTCTTTGGTGATACGGATGCGCAAACACCTTCTGACGTAAATGAGATATGGGATGCGCGCAAAAAGGCCGAACAGGCTGAAAAATCTGATGAGCACAGTGTTTTAGATGGAGTTGCGCATGGTCTTCCTGCCCTGCTACGCGCCCAAAAATTCCAAAAAAAAGCCGCCAAGCTTGGCTTTGAATGGCCCAACGCTGAAGATGCGGTAGATAAATTAGAAGAAGAAAAAGCGGAGATGCGCGCGGCTTTAAGGTACGGAGATCAAGAAAATCAGAAGGAAGAGCTTGGAGATATTCTTTTTGTGCTTGCCAATTTTGCGCGTATGATTGATATCAACGCCGAAACGTCTCTGCGCGACGGAAACTATAAATTTGAACATAGATTCAAAGGCATAGAGAGTAAACTTAAAGCAAATAATAAAGACTTTTCAGCTTGCTCTTTAGAAGAGCTTGAACATCTTTGGGAGCAACAAAAACAAGCCTTATAAATGCGGCTTTAAGAACGCATCATAGACATTCGTCCATGTATTCTTATCATTCGCGATAATAAGGCCTTTGTCCTGATCCCCTGAGATGTATGGCTGTTCGTCCCATTTTGCAATATATCCGCCCGCCTCTTGAACAATCAGCGCGCCTGGCAAATGATCCCAGGGTTTGAGGCGACTATAGAGTGAGAATTGCGCTTCACCCTTCGCTATTCTTAGATATTCATGAGCCGCACAGCCAAAGGACCGGCATTCCGCATAGGATTTCATCGTTTCCTTAATGGCTGACCTGAAGTCCTTTGGGAAGTACCGTGGGTTGACATGGCCACTAAGGCTTTCTGGCGGGGTATTTTTC